>JBKKBS010000282.1:0-5501 GCA_046713815.1 Tepidiformaceae bacterium | reverse complement strand
CGTTTCTGTCGATCGTGATGCTCGTGGTCGGTGGCATGAAGAGCTTCTCGGGCGCAGTCATCGGAACGGTCGTCATCTCCGCCGTCACAGAACTGCTCCTGACGATCGAGAAGGGGCCGACCATCTTCGGAGGCACGATCCCGACTCTCCGAGGCATCACCGAGGTCGGCCTCGCGATCATCCTGCTGCTGATCCTCATCGTCCGCCCACGAGGCATCACAGGCGGCCGTGAGATCACCTGGCCGCTCTCACGGTTGACCAATATCGGGTCCACACCATCCGGAAGTGACTACAGCGAGGCGACGCCCGCGCCGGACACCGTACCCGACCCCTAATAGTGCTTTGGTAGGTGTCACTGGTGTTGGCGTGAGGGGTGGAGTGACAGTTCCTGATCCATGACCGCGACAGCAAGTTCACCCATGCCTTCGACGAGGTGTTCCGCTCCGAAGCGATCCGGATCATCAAGACACCGGTTCGCGCACCCCGAGCGAACGCGTTCACGGAACGCTGGATCGGGAGCATCCGCCGCGAGTGCCTCGACCGGCTCCTGATCCTCAACCGCCGCCACCTCGAACGAGTCCTGCCCGCCTATATCCAGCACTACAACCGCACCGCCCCCCCCGCTCCCTCGACCAGCGGCCGCCAGACCGCAACGAGCCAGCCCAGCCCCGTCACGAACATCGGCAGTGTTCGCCGCCGCGACGTCCTCGAAGAACTGATCCACGAATACAAAGCCACCGCGTGATCACGATCACTCCGACCCGGATTTCCGGCACCCACAGGCGTCGCTCGCGCTGAAGCTCGGCCTCGTCCAGTCCCGAAGGCTGATCTCTCTACGCGAGCTGACGCAGGGCCGCGGACGCGTAGACAACGGCGCAGCGCCTGACGCTCGCGAGCGCGACCGACTCGTCGTCGGTGTGCCACATCGCCTGCTCACCCGGGCCGAGCATCACCGCAGGCACTCCCTCGTGGTTGAAAAATCCCGCGTCGATTGCACCGTGGGAGTAGAGGAGTTCCGGCTCGGCGCCACCGCCCGCGGCGGCGAAGGAGGCGCGCAGGAGCGCCACGAACGGATGGTCGGGCTCGAGCTCGGAGGGATACATGTGCGGCCCGGGCACGACCTCCAGCCCCCACTCCGGCGCGGCCAGGGCCGAGCGCAGCTCGGCGAGCACGGCCTCCGGGTCGTCGCCCGGCAGCAGCCGGCGGTCGACTACGATCCGCACCTCGTCGGGCACGGTGTGCGTCGCCTCCGGCCAGCTGCGAATCGACGTCGGCGTCACCGTCGCGCGGCCGAGCCGCGGGTGCTCGCCGTCGGGGCGGATCGTGGCCAGCCTGCCGAGGGCCTCGACCGCGCCCTCGATCGCGTTGCGCCCCTGCGACGGAACGCTGCTGTGCACGGAGCGCCCGCGGATGACGATCGTCGCGTCGAGGCGGCCCTTGTTGGCAATTCCGATCGCGTTGTTCGTGCCGATCGCGACGATGCACCATTCGGGAGTTGCAGTCAGACCGGACATGAACGTGCGCGCCGCGTCATGCCGTCCCGTCTCGCCGGCCGGTGAGACGCAGAGGACGAGCCGGCCCTTCAGCTCGTTCTCCCGCTCGCGCAGGGCCGCGGTCGCGAGCAGGGCTGCCGCAAGCGCGCCCTTCTGCTCCGCCGCACCGCGCCCGCGCAGGCGGCGATGCCCGCTCTCGTCGGTCACGAGGCGCGGCTCGTACGGATCCTGCATCCGGTTTGCGGGATGGGTCATCGCGTAGGCGAAGATGAGGGTGGTCGGCCCTGAGTCGGGGCCGACCTCGGCGATCACGTTGCCGATCTCGTCGCAGCGCGTAGACAGACCGAGCCGCGTCGCCTCGTCAACGACGACGCCGCGTAGGTAGCTCTGCACGGCGGGGCCCGCCTCGAACGCGTCAGTCTGCTCCGACGGAACCGCGAGGAGCGCACGCAGCACCTCTTCGACCCCCGCCTCGCGGACGTCCGCCGCGGCTGCCGAGGGCCCCATCACGTGCGCAACCCCATCTTCTTCAGCAGCGGGATCACATCGTCCTCCATCTGGTGCAGCCCGCGCAGCGGCTCGAAGAAGGACATCAGGCAGCTCTCGACCCCCGCCTCGTGCAGGGCGCGGATCTCCTCGGCGACCGTCTCGTAGCTGCCGATCATCTGGTGCGCCCCGATCCCCATCGCCATCCGCAGGAAGCGATCCTTACCGATGCCCCCCCACGGGTCGTCCGACTCCGACTTGGCCTCTCCCCAGCCGAAAGTCTTCGACACCGACTGCCGCTTGGCGGACTCGATGAAGTTCATCGTCGCGGACCGGTCAACCGCCTCAGCGACCCAGTCAGCAATCGCCCGTGCTTCCTGATCCGTCTTGGCCATGATCGGATAGACCTGCGTCGCAACCCGCACCTCGCGCCCGTACTTCGCAGCGGTTCCGTGCACGCGCTCCGCGATCGCACGGTACTCCTCGATGGTTGGCTGGATGCAGAAGATCCAGTCGACGTGCCTGCAGGCGAAGTCGATCCCCGTGTCCGACTGGCCAGCCTGCATGAGGATGGGGCGCGGCTTGCGCGTCGGCTGCGGGTTCACATAGGCGCCGTAAGCCTGGTAGTGCTCGCCCTCGAACACGACGGGACGATCGGAGGTCCACAGCCATTTGATCAGCGTCGCGAACTCGTCGGCCCGCGCGTATCCGACGTCGTGGTCAAGCGGCTCGAGGTTGCCGAATGCGGCGAACTCCTTCGCGGAGTAGCCGGAGACGAGGTTAAGGCCCCAGCGCCCGCCGGAGATATGGTCGATCGTGGCGCCGAACTTCGCGAAATGGAGCGGGTGGAAGCCGAAGTTCGTGTGCGCCGTCGAGAAGAGCGCCATCCTGCTCGTGATCGACGAGACCGCGGCGGCCGACGTGAGCGATTCGAGCAGGGCGTCATTCCACTGGGTCTCGCCGCCCTGGCCGATCCAGCGCGCGAACGGCACCTGATAGTCGAAGCCGATCCGCTCTGCCTCGAGCACGAGCCTGGACGCGATCGGCCACTGCCAGTAGGTCTGATACCGCTCCGGGTCGGTGAGGACGGCCTTCGAGGCGGTTGCCCCTCCTTGGATGTTCCAGGCGAAGAAGCCGAGCTCGAGGGGTTGGCCGCTCCTCGTATTCGGTTGCCCGCCGGGATCAAATGGCCCGGTGAGCACATCCGCTGTGATGGGTTCCTGCCCGTAATGCGGCATGGCTGTGCACTCCTCCTAGGTCGCTGGTGTCGGTCGGTAGATGGGGCCACGCTCGACGACGTGGTCGAGCAGACCTTCCTCGAGGTACGCTGGCAGCTCGAAGATGTCGATTGTCTTCGCCTGCTGGCCCGTGTAGCCGAGCAGCCCCCAGATCTCGGGGTTCATGTAGTAGGCGCCGCCGACGGCGACCGTCAGCACGTCGAAGGCGGCGGGGTCGTCACGCTCCAGTGCGGTGAGGAACGGCTCCGGCTCGTGCCCGGCCGCCCGCTGCAGGATTCGTGTCAGTGGCTCCACGAAGTCCGGGCGTGCTTCGAGCGCCGCGTCGATCCAGCGGCCGTGGACACCTGCCGCGCTCGCAGCCGGCATCCCTTCGGCGCTCGGCACGATCACGTCGGCCAGCGCGGCTAGGGTCTCGCGCTCGGTCGGCCCGATCACGCCGGCACCGCCTGGAGCGAACGGGTCGCCACGAGGTGGTCGGCGGTGCGGAGCGCGAGCGCCGCGATCGTGGCCGTCGGGTTGACGCCGCCCGAGGTGACGTAGGCGCTTCCGTCAACGACGAAGAGGTTACTCACGTCGTGGGCGCAGCAGTGGCTGTCGACGACGGACGTGGCTGGATCGTCGCCCATGCGCGCAGTGCCGAGCAGATGCCAGCCGGTGCCACGCACCTGCGGCGTTACGATCGTCTCGTAGGCGCCGCCCGCCTGGAGCGACTCCTCCGAGCGTGCGGCGTGGAACTCGAGCAGACGCCGCGAGTTCTCCGAGACGCGGTAGTTGACCTTCGGCGCGGGGATTCCGTCCGAGTCGACGAGGTGCGGGTGGATCGTGATCCGGTTCTCTTCGTTGGGCAGGTCCTCGCCGACGATGCCCCACATCACGGAGTGGCCGATCCACTTGCGCACACGGCGATGCAGCTCGGCGCCCCAGACCGAATCGCAGTACCAGGGCAGCGCGGCCGTCAGCGGCCCACCCGTCGGCTGCAGCCCCCACTTGGCGCCGCGAACGAAGCCGCGATCCGTGTCGGTCTCGTAGAACTGCATCGTCTGAATAGACTCGCCCCACTGGCCCTGCCAGCTTTGGAAGGAGTCGTCGAAGAGTCCGACGACCGTGGCGAACGGGTGCATCATCAGGCGCTTGCCGACGAGGCCGGAAGAGTTTGCGATTCCGGAGAGAAGGAGGAGCCGCGCGGTCCCGATCGCGTTCGCCGCGAGGAGGACGACGTCGGCTGCCTGGAAACGCTCCACTCCCTTGCGGTCGACCCAGACCGCACCTGTGGCGAGCCCGCGAGAGTCGGTCGGGATCTCGCGGACCCGGGCGCCCGTGATGAGTTTTGCGCCGGCTGCCTCCGCGGCAGGCCAGTGCGTGCGGTCGGTCGAGCCCTTCGCGCCCTCGCCGCAACCCCAAGCGCACGTGCCGCGCTGCACGCACGGCCGGCGCCCCTGATAACGGCGCGACGCGATCGCGTTGTAGCCGGGCCACCAGTGCCAACCGAGTTCTTTGTGCCCGCGCGCCACCCGCAGTGCCGCCTTGCCCAGCGGGAGCGGTGGCAGCGGTGGATCGGCCCCCATGGGGTATGCCGGGTTGCCGCCGAGACCCGAGATGCCGAACTCGATGTCGGTGCGATCGTAGAACGGCTCGAGCTCCTCGTAGCTGAGCGGCCAGTCGTCGGCCACCCCGTCGAGAGTCCGGACCCGGAAGTCGGACGGGGCGAGACGCGGCCACTGGGCGGCGAACTGGATCGTGCTGCCACCGACGCCGTTGAACATCAACGGGTCGATATCCGACGCCGAGTTGTCGAGAGGGTAGTCAGCCGCGGCGGCGCGGATGTTCGGATCCCAGGCCCACTGCTTCAACCCCGCGAGCTCCCAGTCAGGCGAGGTGCCGCCGCGGTACTCGGCCGGGTCGTGCCAGCCGCCCTGCTCCAGGCAGACGACGCTGAAGCCCGCCTCCGCCAGCCGCCGGGCAGCGACGCCTCCAGACGCGCCGGCGCCCACGATCAGCACATCTGCTCGCTCCACCTCGCCGCTCCTAACCCGAGACCGGCCCGATCGACCGGCCGGAGAAGTGGGGGATGATCTGGCTGCCGAAGGTCTCGAGCACCTCGTGCGGAAGGGTGTACGACGAGAAGTGCCGGATATAGAAGCTCGTGATGCCGCACTCGAGCGCCGTCTCGATCTGGCGCATGACGTGTGCCGCGTCGCCGACGAAGCAGAACTTGTCGGCGTACCGGCGAGCCATCTCGTCGGTGATCCAGCGCCCGGCAACGTCGCACGCGTTGTCCCAGTCC
>JBKKBS010000281.1:0-5749 GCA_046713815.1 Tepidiformaceae bacterium | reverse complement strand
GTCCATGTCTCCGGTTCAGCAGCACAAAGGAGGGGGGCGGCGGTCTCTGACGGCCTAATTTCCCATCTGCCCCGTCCGCTGCGCACCGGTCGGGTGGTAGAGGACGTACATCGCCCCCCGTCGAGTTCTTCCGGCTCTCCACCAGCTCCAGCCCGGCCCGCAGCCACGTCAATTGGAAATTGGAAATGGCAGGATGGAAATTCGCTACGCCGTAAACCGGTAACCCTTGCCCCGGATCGTCTGGATGTGGTCGGTGCTGCCCACGGCCTCGCGCAGCTTGCGCCGCAGGTTGCTCACATGGGCTCGCACAAGGGTGCTTGCGCCCGCCGAGTCGTGGTACTGCCAGACGTCCACCAGCAGCTCGCGCGGGTGGAGGATCTCGCCCTCGTGCTCCATCAGGTAGGCAAGGAGGTTCGCCTCGATATGCGTCAGGTGCGTCTCGCCCTTGTCGCTCTTCAGGGTGTTGGTCTGCAAGTCGAGATCGATGCCCGGGCTGGTGCCGTGGCGGCGCGGATAGCCGAGCAGCTCCCGCAGCGCTTCACCCAACGACTCGAACGCGAACGGCTTCTTGATCACCGGGCCGGCGAGGCGGAAATGCGGACGCCGAGCGCCTTTGTGCAGTAAATAGACCACCGTCGGCGCTTCCACATGCTGGTAGATGCTCGACATCCACTGGTTGAAGGTCGCGAAGGTCGTCCCTTCCTCGCCCCGCGGCACCCCCTGAACGTCTACCACGAGGGCGTCCGGCCGTTTGAGCGGAAGCTCTTCCATCGCGTCGTCGTAGCTGGGAGAGGTGCTGGTGTCGTAGCCCCGTTCGCGCAGGTAGTTGGTGATGTTGGCGCGCGTTTTCGGTTCTCGACTAATAACAAAAACGAATGACATATGCCTTCCGTGGATCGGCGCTGGGGCGGCGGTTGGAGCATCTTCCGGAGGCGAACGACCGAAGTCAAGCAATTTCGATTAGGCGGGACATAAGGGATGTGAAGTTATTGTCGCCCCAACCAGTGGGTGAAAGTCTGTCCCCCGGACCGTCACATTTCGCCGTCCGGGGAGTCTATGCCCTTGCTACCCGCTTCCCTTGAGCAGGTAGACAGAGCCTTCGACCTGGGCCTGGATCACGCGGTGCGGGGCTGCCTCCTCGACCCAGTAGGTATACACGCTTTTCTCCCGCGCGACACGCACTTTCCACGCCCGGAACTCGCCTGCCGGGACCTTCACGGTCTCCAGTCCATCGACCTTCACGTCGACGGAGAGCGCGCGCGGCGCCCCCGCGTTGATGACGTGCGTGTACTGTCCCTCGTAGCCCTCGTGGAGGCTGATGCCCCGCACAAGCCAGAGCTGCGCATCGTCGTCGTACCAGCCCGGGTCAGGGCTTTCCTCGGTCGGCTCCGGGAGGTCGCGTGTGGCCTCCCGGCTGCTGTCTCCCGTCTTCGTAACCATGCGGGCCTCGCGGCCTTCATAGGTGACGCTGTGCGTGGTCTCGCGCTTGTCCTTCGCGTCGAAGAAGATGCGCACCGAGCTCTTCGGCGCCAGGGTTTGAGAGTCGACCACCACACGGCTCTCGTCCTTATAGCCACGGTTGTCAAAGCATGAGCGGACGAGGATCGTTTCAGCTTCGTCGGGCTCAGTCCTCAAGGTGCATGAGGCTTCGTTGTCGACGCCCGATTGCTCCAACGCGTACTCGTAACGCTCCGCGCCAGTCCAAGGGGGTGTGACGAAGATCTTGCTGGAGCGGTCGCCGCCGCCGCCTCCCCCGCAGGCGGCGAGCGCGATGCCGATGACGGCCGCGCTGGTTGGACCGAGCAAGCGCCCGAGCCTCAAGCGGCCACCGCCTGGGCAACCCGTCCGATGCGCGCCAGCGCCTCGTCGATGTCCGCCCTTGAGACGTTGATGTGCGTCACCAGGCGCATGCGTTGGGGACCGAAGGCCACCGCCAGCACCCTCGCCTCGCGGAAGGCCGAGAGCCATGACCCGAGTTCGCCGCGCAGCACATCCGCAACGACGATGTTGGAGGTGGGATGGTTGAGCCGGAAGACCTCGAGTTGGCGGAGGCCGTCGGCCAGCCGCTTTGCGTTCTCGTGGTCTTCAGCGAGGCGCTCGATGTTGTTGTCGAAGGCATACAGGCCCGCGGCCGCGATGATACCCGCCTGCCGCATCCCGCCGCCCAGCATCTTGCGCTGCCGCCGCGCCCGCTCGATGAACCCGGCGCTGCCGCATACGAGCGATCCCACGGGACAGCCGAGGCCCTTGGAGAGGCAGAACGAGACGCTGTCGGCGCTGTTTGCGATGCGCGCCGCAGGCACGCCCAGGGCCGCCGCCGCGTTGAAGATGCGCGCGCCGTCAAGATGCACGGCAAGCCCGTTCGCATGCGCGAGGGTGGCGAGAGCGTCGACCGTTTCCGCCGGGATGGCCTCGCCCCCGCAGCGATTGTGGGTATTCTCCAGGCAGAGAAGCGCCGTGCGCGGTGTATGCAGACCAGCAGGACGAATTGCCGCTTCGATGGCGCCCGCGTCAATCGTCCCGTCCGCCAGGTTCGGAAGGGGATGAGTCAATGCCCCGGCGAGCCGAGCCAGCCCACCGACTTCGTAGGCGAAGATGTGGCACTGGTCTCCAAGGAGCACCTCGTCGCCCGGTTGCACGTGCGTCATCACCGCAGCGAGGTTCGCCATCGTGCCGCTTGGCACGTACATCGCCGCTTCCTTGCCGGAGAGTTCGGCCGCACGTTCCTCCAGCCGGTTTACCGTGGGGTCGTCGCCAAAAACGTCATCCCCGACCTCGGCCTCGGCCATGGCGCGACGCATAGCCTCGCTCGGCTTGCTCACGGTATCGCTGCGCAGGTCTATCACCGCGGTCATGTCCGTTCCCTCTCCCAGAGCGTCTGGTAGTGCTCGGCGCCAGTGATGGCGCGCGCCACCTCCTCGCGCTCTTCTTGTTTGAGTTGCTCCATCGCTCGCACACAGCCCTCCAGGGCGTCGTCTCCCCCGAGCGCGGTCATCCGATCCACCAACCGCTGCCATACGCCGCTGGCAAGCAGCACACGCATCGAGCGAGGCCACTGGAATGACATCACGCGCTCCGGGAACGGGAAGTCTGGGCGCAGCTTCTTGATCGAGCGGAAGCGGTCCTCCACCGACTCTGCCGGAGATACCAGCGCGACTAACGGCCCCACGCCGAGCTTGACCCGGAAATCCGCAAGCAGCCGCTTCTGCATGATGTCGAAGCGCACGACGAGAACGTCGGCGCCCTCTATCACCTTGAACACTTCGTCGATGTCGACGCCGAACTCGTCACTCATTGGGGAGAGGACCGGTGGGCCATTTGCGTGTCCACGATGGTAGGTCAGCCCCGAGCCACAGCCAACCGGCGTGCGAGGTAGTCGTGGCCGGCCCTGGCCGGGAGGCCTGCGAGTCTTCCCATTTTGGGACATCGGTAGCGGCCACCGAAACGTCCCATGATAAGTTAGCCCAGTTTTTTCATGGGGCCACACATGGGGCCACACTTTGATCCGGTCGGGCGTCAGGATGAGCGCCGGTTTAGGCGGCGCGCGCGGGGTTTTCGAGGGCGTAGCCGGAGCCCCAGCGGTTCACGATGTACCGCGGCTGACTCGGGTCGTCTTCGAGCTTCTGGCGCAGGTAGCGGACATAGAGGCGGAGGTAGTGAGATTCGCCCGAATACTGATTGCCCCAAACGCGCGCAATCAGCGCCTTGGACGGTATCACCTGGCCCGGATGTTCCGCGAGCGTCAACAGCAACCGGAACTCCGTGGGCGAAAGCGGTACGATCGCGCCGCGCTTGCGCACGACCATCGCACCAGGATCGATCTCCAGTTCGCCGATGAACAGCGCGGCAGGCGCTTCCTGGTGGCCGTTGCCGCCGTTTCCTTCGCCCATGCGGCGGAAGATCGCGCGCAGACGCAGGTCGACCTCTTCCGTCTGGCACTTTGGCCGGCAGTAGTCGTCCGCGCCTGCTTCGTAGCAGCGCAACATCTCCGGGAACGTGCCCGCGCAGCCGACGATCACCAACGGCGCGTCCGTCACCTCGCGCAGTCGCATGGCGATATCCGCCGGGAAGCCCACCTCGCGGCCCAGGTCGATCACAATCGCCTGTGGCTGCAGGTCGCTCACGGCCGAGCGCGAGGTGTCCGGGTCGCCCCAGGGCGTCACCCGGTATCCCATCTGTTCAAGGCCGCGGGCGCGGTCGTGTGCCCGCTCGATGGCGTGCGAGATGACGACGACGCGCGTCCCCACCAGTGGCGGCAGTCCATCGCTGCGGTTTCGGCCAGACGCGTGATCCAAGGCGCACTCCTCATTCGGCAATTGCGGACATTCCGATAGTCGCCCGCGCGGGTGAGGTCGATACCCTTGCTGATGCTTACGCGCGGATTCCGGCTGACGATCGTCCTGGCAATCGCCTGCTCGGCCGCGGCGCTCCTCGCGCAGTGGGTGCCGATCCCGGGGGCCGAGTTCACGAACCCCTCGGAATTAGTTTCGGCAGAAGTAGCGGGTCTCTCCGGCCCTTCCAACGCCCCTCCAACTTCTGTCACCGAAGCGCCACTCGTCGTCTCCCCGGCGGACGCGAAGTCGCCAACGACAGCCGCCGTGCCGCTGTCGGCCAGGCGGTGCCGCAAAGGCCAAGGCACGCCTCCCCCTGATGAGAGGGCTTTTCAGGAAGTCAGCGAGCCAGGGATCGACAGCGGGCGACGGCCACAATCTTGCGCGCAGCAAGTACCCGGAAGGAGGCCAGATTCGATTCGCTGAATGGCTACCGATAACAGTATCGCCGCCGGCAAGCCGCTGACCGCCATGACCTCAGATATCCTGGCGGTCCGACATGGTGGGCGATGAGGGGCTCGAACCCCCGGCCTTCTCGGTGTAAACGAGACGCTCTAACCAACTGAGCTAATCGCCCCGCCAGACGATTGTCAATTGCCGATTGCCGATTGTCGATTCGAAGCAGGGTCACAATGGTATTATCAGCAGGCAAATCACCGGAGAGATGACCAGATGAGCGCTCCACGGATCGTATCCGAGCCCAGGATTCTGGGCGGAAAGCCTATCATCGAGGGGACTCGAATCAGCGTGGATATCGTCTTGGAGGAGCTTGCGGGCGGGGCGTCGATCGACGAGCTCGCCGAGGACTTCGAACTTACACCCGAGCACATTCGCAGGGCGATCGGCTTTGCCGCGGAAGCGATGAGCGCCGACTTCATCTTCCCCGCAGCCTCCGAGTGATCATCCTCGTCGACGAGAGCGTTCGCGGGCCTGTAACCGAGGGGCTGCGACACGACGGACACACGGTTTTTCGAGTCAAGGATCTCCTGCCGTCGGCGCCGGATGACGAACTTCCTGGTCTCGCGGCTTCACTGAGTGCGCTGTTCATCACGGCGGACAAAGGTTTCGGTCATCTCGCCTTCGTCATGCGCTCCGCCTCGACCGGCATCCTCCTTATTCGGCTCGCGGAAATGTCTCCTCAATCCCGGGCGAATCGGGTGACGGAAGTCGTCGCGGAGCACGGCTCGCGGCTGCTCCGGTCGTTCACCGTCGTCCGCGCTAGCAGTGTGCGAATTCGAGAGCTGCCATCCAACGGACATGCTCGGTGGAAATTTAACGCAGGCCGATGCGCTCCAGAAACGCAATTGCATCGACCACGCGCTCGTCCGGCTGGTGCTGGTTGATCTCGAGCGTGTACCGAGGGAGATGCTTCAGGCCCGCGACCACGTAGTCCCAGTCGACGTCGCCGTCCCCCGGTG
>JBKKBS010000280.1:0-3770 GCA_046713815.1 Tepidiformaceae bacterium | reverse complement strand
CGTCCAAGATGGCCCCATGACAGTAGCCCAAGGCTCGCTACGTCCCCCCTCGTTCCGGCCGGGCGAGGTCGGCCTCCCGCGGGAGGTTCCTATCTTGCTTTATGCGGACGAGTGGGGCGGCATAGGGGGTACCGCGGGATATGTACTAATGCTGTCGCGTGGGCTCATTTCCAGCGGCTATCGCGTGGGAGTGATGTGCCATGACGCAATGGCGATGCAAGCGTTCATTCGCGATATTCGCAGCGTCGGTGCGGAGGTGCTGGTTATTCCCAGTTGCCATGATCCGTCGCCATTTCAACGAATCCGGGCTCAGATCCAACTCGTCGGGCTTTGTCGCCGATTTCGGGGTGGCGTTCTCGCGATGCTGATGGGCTATCACACTCGCGGGGGCGGCATCGCGCTTGCAGCTCGACTCGGCGGGATTGGTGCAATCATTCGTGCTGATCTGACCCCGCCCGAAGCGCCATTTAGCCGGCTTGAGGGCTTCTCGCTGCGAGCGAAGGACAGGCTTGTTGATGCCGTAGTCGTGGGAGCGGCTCAGAACGTGGTTGCATTCGAGAAGGATCTTGGCCGCGCCACGGGTCGCATGCATGTGATCAACACGGGGATCGAACTAGAGAGTTTCGTTCCCGGTGCAGGCCGCGACGAGATTCGCACGCGCCTGGGCTTGAATCCAACCGACGTGCTCGTCGGCACCCTCTGTCGTCTGAGCGACCGGCGCAAAGGCGTCGGAGATTTCCTTCGGATGGCCTCGGAGGTCTCCAGGCGTTCAGCGGACGCGAGGTTCGTGGTTGTGGGAGATGGCCCGATGAAGGAGGAGTTTCGACGGCAAGCCAAAGCCCTCGGTATAGGCGAGATAGTCGTTTTCCCCGGTTGGTCCGCCGACCCGCGACCGTGGTACGCGGCCATGGACGTGTTCGTCATGGCTTCCACCCATGAGGGCGGTCCCACCACCCTTCTCGAGGCGATGGCCATGGGGGTGCCACCAGTCGCCACCATGGTTGGCATGGTGCCGGAGGTCATCGATCAAGGCGAGAGCGGTATTACCTGCGATCCGGCCGCTCCTGACAAGCTTACAGAAGCAGTTGTCCAACTGGTCGAGGATAGATCGACACGGATGTTGATCGGTAAAGCCGCACGCGAGCAAGCGCTTGCTCGTTTCTCGGTCGACTTGATGGTGGACAGCTATCTGCGGCTCTTCGGGCAGGCAGCGCGCCGCTAAAGACCGCGTCGCATCATGCTCCCTCGATCGACGCGTCACGGCCCTCGCGACCAGCCAGCCTCCTCAGCTCACGCAAATCCTGCGCAGAGACAGCACCAAACAACAGCGCGAGCACGCTATATATCGCGGCGCCGACCGGTACCGTAATCGCCAGGGAATGCTCTCTTAATGGCCAAATTGTCGCTGTCATGACCCCTCCGGCTAGCAAACAGCGGAGAATCACACCGAAGGTTTTGGTGTCCACGGAACGTTTGGGAAGCATGGTCAGCCCTGCGGCCAGCAGCAGCACTTCAGTGAGCGAGGTGACGGCGGCGGCGCCAATGGCCCCGTTGTCGAACCGGGCCTGCGTCATGGGTATCGCGATGAAGTTCAGGGCGGGGTTGAAAACGGCGGCGGCAAGGCCCGCCATCGCCCACATGCGTTGGCGGTCGCAGGCGGCGAGGGCAGCCCCAACGAGCATGTTGAAGCCGACCATTGGCAGCGACGCCGCCAGCAACACGATTGGCAGGACTGACTTCGAGAAGACTGAAGGATAATCGAAGATTTCGATGATCGCGTAAGCTAGGACCATCAGTCCGCCTGCCATCGGAATCGTCGTGAGCGCGCCGAACTGCATGGCGCGGCGAAGTATTTTGTTGAACTCTGGTGGATCACTTGCCGCAGCCGATAGGGCTGGAAATGCAACGGTCATCAGGATCACTGGAAGAAACAACGGGATGCTGACGACTCGGTAGGCGACCGCATACCAACCGAGTACTGCGTCAGTCGCATAGAACGCCAGGATAAGGATATCGATTCGGGCGTAAGTCAGTAGCGCCGTTTCCCAGAGAAGGAATGGCAGGCTCCCTCGAATGATTGTCGGCCAAGAGCGGAACTCTACTGGGCCATGGAGTCCGATGCGCCTCTGCACAGCTGCAAGGGCGCAAACGATCATAAATAGATCAGAAAGAATATAGGCGATCGCGACTGCGATCGGTCCGTGGCCTTGAAACAGAACCAAAGCCACTAACGCGAGTTGAATCACCTTGGATGATGCGTCGATAATTGCGACCATACGTAGCTCTTGCACGCCCTGAAGCGCTCCAAAGAGCACACCAGCGACGACCATGAGCAGCATGTGGCCGGTGAGAAGAAGAATGAGGTCGCGCGTCAGGCTTCCAACGTTGAGCACGATCGCAAGTGCCGCTCCTATTCCGCCCACGGCGAGGGCGAGAGCGATCCGAAGCAGTAATGCGTTCAGGACGATCGAGCTCACATCGCTACGTCGGCGAGCAATTTCCTTCGTGAGGAATGTGGCGATGCCAAAACTTGCGAGGAGCCCGAACCAGTCGGCGAAGGCGAAGGCCAGGTTCATCTTGCCAAGATTCACATCGCCAAGGTAACGAGGCAGCAGGACCGTGAGGCCAATGGTAGACGTCCAGGTGAGGGGACGCGCCAGAATGAGCGCGATCGCGTTAGAGACCATACGGCTCCCGGGTAGGGAGCCCGCTGACTTCGTCCCGGCCTCAGCCGCAGGCAACACGTCCGCCTGCCTCATTGTCATTAGAGGCGAGTGTATCAGCGCTTCCCACCGGGGCCGTGCCGAGCGGGTTGAGGCTTGGTGCGGGCTGGACCCGAGCGACGGATCTCCGTAAGTGAGACCGGAAGACATGCATCCTGTGGGCACATGAGAGGATGTCGGCGAAGATCCGGCCCCCTCGTCACGGCTCCGCGATGGCGCGTTGTCGTTGTGCCGGCGCACGTAGCTTTCGAGTCGCGTTGAGTGCGGGGTGGCGCTGGGAGACCAGGGAAGGCGCAGCCATACGTCGCCAGCACCTTCCGTGTGCACAGCGGGCGAGATTGAAAACCGTGATTTTCATGCCGCGCTCAAGGGAGGCGTCGCCCAAACCGCAACGCGGGCGCAACACGCCTTCGCTAGCCTTGGGACCATGGTATGGGCGAGGACATAGGGGGACTTTTGTGGGAATCAAGGTCGCGTTAGTCGGGACGGGGCTGTGGGGTCGTCGTCTCATCCCACTGTTTCAGCGGCATCCAATGGTCGACGAGTTGGTTCTTTGCGATCTGGACAGCGCGAAACTCCGGGCCGCCGCGACCGAGTTCGGAGTCGCGCGAACGTATGAGTCTCTCGATGAAGCACTCGCAAGCGATGTCGATGCCGTGGCGCTCGTGACGCAGCATTGGATGCACGCCCCGCAGGCCATGGTGGCGCTGAGGGCCGGAAAGCACGTCTACTCGTCCGCGCCCGCCGGAGTCGGTGTGGAGGAGATCCGTGAACTGGTGGCAACCGTGGAGGCTACGGGCCTTACCTACGTAATGGGCGAGACGAGTTATTACTACTCATGGGTAGCGTATTGTCGCGACCGGTTTCGCGCCGGCGACTTTGGCGACGTTGTCTTCAGTGAGTCTGACTACTTCCATGACCTTGACCACGGCCTGCGAGAGGTATTCCAGGAGCGTGGTGGTGAGCACTGGCGCGAACTGGCTGTCATTCCGCCGATGTACTACATCACCCATTGCACGAGCCAGATCACGGCCATTACGGGCGCGA
>JBKKBS010000279.1:0-13263 GCA_046713815.1 Tepidiformaceae bacterium | reverse complement strand
CCCGAGCAGTGGGCGCAACAGCACCCCGACCTCCCCGAAAGCGCTTACCCCAAGGGCGTCGCCCAGGTCATCGTCGCCAAGCACCGCAACGGTCCCACCGGGACGATCGAACTGCGCTTCCGCGACCGCCTCGTAAAGTTCGAGGACTGGGTCCTCCGCCGGGACGATGACCTGTGAGCCCTTGCTCGGAAGGCCCCTTCTCCGGATTCCCCGGCATAGCCCAGGCGACGGCTATCCCCAACGTCTTCTTCGCCGTTGTCCTGCCGCACCTCCAGGAGACTGGCGATCTGCTCGCCTTCCTCTGGGTTTCGCGGCTCACCCAGGAGATGCGCGGCGTGCCCGCGTTCGTCACCGCTGATCAGGTGTGGCTCGCGCAAGGCGCACGCCAATCCTTCGAGCAGTTGGCCGGGGGCCGGGCAGGACTTGATCGCGGCCTCGAGACGTGCGCGACCGTAGGAGCCCTGCTCGGTCTGCGTCTGGCTGGTCCCGGCGGCGAGGAGACAGTCTTCTTCGTCAACAATCCCGCGTCACGCCGCGCCGTTGGGCGCGCGCGCGCCGGCGAGCTGCGCCTCAAGCCGGAGACCGTCGCGGTTGCGATCCCCGCCGAGCCACGGCCCGGCATCTTCCGGCTCTACGAAGAGAACGTGGGCACGATCACGCCGCTCGTCGGCGAACGGCTGCTGGAAGCCGTCGAGATCTATCCCCAGCAATGGATCGAAGAGGCGTTCCGCACAGCGGCCGAGCTCAATGTCCGCAACTGGAAATACATCGAACGGATCCTGAAGCGGTGGTCCGAGGAAGGACGAGGCGATGAAAGAGCTGAAGGAGATTCTTTCGAGGACCGCAAACGGCGCTACCTCGGCGGTAGCCTCGGCCCGCCCGCCCGCTCCCGCTGAGGATCAAGACACCGGCTGCGCGCTCTGCGGCGGCGCGGGCTTTGTGCGCCTCGACCTCCCTGTCGCCGACCCCCAATTCGGCAAGGCTCAGCCGTGTGTCTGCGTGCTCGACGAGGCCACCGACGTGCGGCGCGACCGTCTCGCGAAAATCAGCAACCTCGCCACGCTTACCCGCTTCACGTTCTCTTCGTTGCGCATTCCGTCCACGGACCTCTTCCAGACCGCCACCGCTGCTGCTCGCGCCTACGCCGACCACCCCGTCGGCTGGCTCGCCTTCACGGGGCCAAGCGGCTCCGGCAAGACGCACCTCGCCGCTGCCATCGCGAACGCCTGCGTCGACGAAGGCCGCCCCGCTCTCTTCATGGTCGTGCCCGACTTCCTCGATCACCTGCGGGCCAGCTACGACGCCGCGGGCGACGACCTCGGCTACGACGAGATGTTCGACCAGGTGCGCAATGCCCCGTTGCTCATCCTCGATGACCTCGATGCCATGGCCGCGACGCCCTGGGCAAAGGAGAAGCTCTTCCAGGTCGTCAATCATCGCTTCAACGCGAGCCTCCCCACCGTCTTCACCGCCACGGCGGCGCCCGAGCGCCTCGACGAGCGGCTCGCAACCCGCCTCCGCGATGAACGCATGAGTCGCGTCTTCGCGGTCGAAGGCAATCGCGCCAGTTACGAGCAGGTCGGCGGCATGACGCGCGAACGGCTAGCCGAGCTGCGCCTCAACACGTTCGACCTTCGTCAGCCAGGTCTCAACCCCGAGGAGCGAGAGAGCCTCGAGTCTGCCTACAACGCCGCCCTCGCCTTCGCCGAGGAGCCTCGCGGCTGGCTCACGCTCCAGGGCACGAACGGCTGCGGCAAGACGCACCTCGCCGCCGCTATCGCCAACAAGGCGCTGGCAGCCGGCAGCTCCGTGCTTTTCGCCGTCGTACCCGACCTCCTCGATCAACTGAAGGCCACGTTCGGGCCCGGCCAGGGCGCCACCTACCAGGATGTCTTCGACCGCGTCCGCTCCACCGAGCTCCTCATCCTCGACGACCTCGGCGCCGAGCGATCCGCCGACTGGGCCGAGGAGAAGCTCTACCAGATCGTCAACTACCGCAGCCTCATGCGTATGCCCACCGTCATCACCACCGACCAGTCCGACCAGGCGCTCATGCGGGCCCGCCCGCGACTCTTCTCGCGCATCGCCGACGGTGAGGCCGGCAGCTTCATCATCATCACGGCGCCCCACTACCGTCTCGGCCGCGGTGTCCGCACCGGCGGTGATGACCGCCCTCGCACCACGCGCCGCAAATTCTCGTAATTCGGGGGTCACGTCCGAGTTGCGAGCCAGTCCGTGAGCGCCGCGGACGTGCTATCGAAGGCAAGATCATTCCACGGGATCTCATCCGGTGCGAACCAGCCAATCTCCGTGGTCTCGTGGCCTACGGATGCCTCGCCCAGTGCTCGGCCCTCGTATACGATGACGACCACGCCCGGCTCGATGCGCGTGTAGACACCGACTAGCCGCCCGACCTCGACCTCCAGGCAGACCTCCTCGAGCGTTTCGCGCGCGGCCGCCTCTTCCGCCGACTCACCCACATCCATAAAGCCGCCCGGAAACACCCACGTCCCGATGCGCGGTTCGATCCCGCGCCGCCCCAGCAACACCGCGCCATCGTCTCGCACCGGGATAACCCCGGCCACCGGGCGCGGGTTGATGTAGTGCACGAACCCACAATCGATGCACACCAACCGCCGCTGCGTGTCGCCCTCGGGTGTCGCTGTCGAGAGCCGCTGGCCACAATGCATGCAGTAGCGGCTGAATGTGTGAGGGTGGGTCGCCATCGGCCTAACGATTCCCAAACGGGCTCGCGGCCTGCTGCACGCCGAGCGATTCCGGCCCCTCGATCCACTCTTCGCCGTCCGCCCAGACTTCCTTCTTCCACACCGGCACGCGCCTCTTGATCTCGTTCACCAGCCAGTGTCCCGCTTCGAACGATTCCGCCCGGTGGCCGCAACTGACCGCCACGATGAGGCTCGTTTCCCCGATCTCCAGGCGCCCGGTGCGGTGCAGGATCGCGACTTCTTCCAGCTTGAAGCGCCCTTGCGCCTCCACCGCGACCTCCCGCATCACCTTCTCCGCCATCTCCGGGTAGGCGTCGTAGACGAGGTGACTCACGTCGCGCCCGAGGTTGTTGTTGCGTACCACTCCCAGGAAGACGTTGATCGCCCCCGCCGCCGGTGATTCCACCGCCCGCGCGGCCGCGTCCGCCCCCAGCACCTGGTCTGTCACCCGAATCAGCATTGGCTGCCTCCCGACACCGGTGGGATGAGCGCGAGCGTTGATCCCGGCGGCACAGCGTCATACTCGCGCACGTACTCTTCGTTCAGCGCGTAAAGCAGCGTCGGCACCGACTCCCGCAGTTGCGGATATTCGGCGACGAGACGCTCCCTCACGGATGCGACCGTGTCCCCTTTCGCCAGCGGCAGCACACGCTTCCGCCATCCGGCTTTCTCGGCCACCGACGCAAACAACAGCACGGTCACTTCCATTGCCATCGATTGTACGCGACGCGCGAGCGCGTGCAGGCACGCGCTCCTGCAGCTACGCTCCCCGCGATGGTTACGTTCCGGACGGCCCTCAAGTGCGCGGTCGATGTGCTCTACCCGCCGCGTTGCGTCGGCTGCGGCGCATTCGACACCTGGCTCTGCTCTGCCTGCGACGCCGCGATGACGCCCACCACCTCGGGGGAACGCTGCCCGAACTGCACGGGTCGTTGGTCCGGGGGCCTCAACTGCCCGCGCTGCTTCGCCTGCACGTCGCTCGACCGCATTGCAGGCGCCTTCGATTTGGAGGGCCCAGCGCGTCTGCTCGTGCACGGGCTCAAATATCGTGGGATGACACAGCTTGCGGCGCTCATGGCCGCGCGCATGGAACGGCTCCATTCCCTCGTTGACTTCGACGTTGCCCTACCGGTGCCGCTGCACCGCTCCCGCCTGCGCCGCCGCGGCTTCAACCAGGCCGAGGAGATCCTCCACCGCCTCCCGTGGCCCCGCCCTGGCGGCGAACTCGTCCGTGCGCGCAAAACCGACACGCAGGTCGGGCTCCATTCGACCGAGCGCCGCGCGAATGTAAGCGGCGCGTTCGCCTGGCGCGGCGCCTCATTGGGTGGCCAGCGCGTCGCACTGATCGACGACGTCATCACCACCGGCGCCACCGCGAACGAGTGCGCCCGCGTCCTGCGAGAGCACGGCGCTCGCTCCGTCGTGGCCCTCACCTTCACCCGCGCCAGCTACGATCCCAAACCCGCCGTCCGCATCGACGATTAGTGTGGACCGACGACTGAGGACTGAGGAGTAGCCTTGCGCCTGCGACCCGGCTGACACGTAGCCCGTTTCTCCACCCTTTCGTCCCTGTGCCTACAATAAGGAGTCACGTCCCGGGCGGAGGACAACAAATCGACACCGGAGCAGGCCTTGGCCACCGGCGCACTCACTCTCTCCCCGTCAGCGGCGCGAGCCGCCGAAACGCTCTCACGCGTCCGGTCTGAGGTGCATCGCGTCATCGTAGGACAGGAAACGCTCATCGACCGTCTTCTCATCGGCCTTCTCTGCAACGGGCATGTCCTCGTCGAAGGCGTACCCGGGCTCGCGAAGACGCTCACGATCTCCACGCTTGCCCGCACCCTTGGGCTCGACGCCGTGCGCATTCAGTTCACCCCCGACCTCCTCCCCGCCGACCTCATCGGCACCGAGGTCTTCAGTCCGTCCGATGGCGTCTTCTCCGTCCGCAAGGGACCTCTATTCGCCAACATCGTCCTCGCCGACGAGATCAACCGCGCGCCCGCAAAGGTCCAATCAGCCCTGCTCGAGGCCATGCAGGAGCGCCAGGTGAGCATCGGTGGCACGACCTTCCCGCTGGATCAGCCGTTCTTCGTAATGGCCACCCAGAACCCGATCGAGCAGGAAGGCACCTACCCGCTCCCCGAAGCCCAGCTCGACCGCTTTCTCATGAAGGTGCGCGTGACCTATCCGTCCCGCACCGAGGAGCGCGTGATCCTCGAAATGGGCTTGAACGGCCTCGTCCCCGCCATCGGTCCCGTTGCAACGCGTGACGATCTGCTCGCCGCCAGCCAGGCTGTCCACGAAGTACACATCGACGACGCACTCAAGGAATACATCGTCCAGGTGGTGCACGCGACTCGACGCCCCGCCGGGTTCCGCATGCCAGAACTTCAGTCGCTCATCGCCTACGGCGCTTCCCCGCGCGCCAGCATCTCGCTCGCGCAGGCCGCAAGGGCAAAAGCGTTCCTGGAGGGCCGTTCCTACACCATGCCCGACGACGTAAAGTCGCTCGCCCACGACGTCCTCCGCCATCGCATCGTCACGACCTACGAAGCCGAAGCGGAGGAGCTTACCACCGACGACCTCATCGACCGCGTCCTCGACGGCGTCGACGTCCCGTGAGTTGAGGCTGCACATGAAGCTGCTTCCATGGGAACGCACGCGTGAGAGCCAGCGGGCGCACGCACGCGAGGACGGTCCGGGAAATATCCCCAAGGAGCTTCTCGACCGCGTGAAGGCGATCGAGATCCGCGCCCGGCGGCTCGTGAACGACCTCTTCCTTGGCGAATACCAGGCCGTCTTCCGCGGTCGCGGCCTCGAGTTCGACGAGCTCCGCCCGTACGTCCCCGGTGATGACGTGCGCTCGATCGACTGGAAAGCGCTGGCGCGCACGTCTCACCCCATGATTCGACGCTACCGCGAAGACCGTGACCTCACAGTGCTCTTCGTCGTGGACGTGAGCGCCTCGCAGGCGGCGGGTGCCCTCCCACGCACAAAGGCCGATCTCTCCGCCGAGATGTGCGCCGTCCTCGCACTCGCGGCCATTCGCAACAAGGACCGCGTCGGACTCCTTCTCTTCGCCAGCAAGCCGGAGCGCTACATCCGGCCGTCGAGCGGCCCCACGCATGTGCTGCGGGTCGTGCGCGAAGTGCTCTGGGCCCATCCCCAATCGCGCGGCACAGACATTGGCGCGGCACTCACCTACCTCGTCGGCGTCCAGAAGCGCCGCGCCACCGTATTCCTAGTTTCCGATTTCCTCGCCAGCGGCTACACGCGCGAACTCCGCGCCGCCGCCAGGCGCCACGACATCATCGCCATCCGCGTCCGCGAGCCGATCGACGAAGCCCTTCCTTCCGCCGGGATAATCCAGCTCGCGGATGCCGAGACCGGTCAAATCAGCGAGGTGGACTCCTCTAGCCGCGCGGTGCGTGCCGCTTATGCCGAGCACGTCGCTACCATCGACGACGACCGCCGCCGCCTCTTCGGCGAAATGGGCATCGATGAGATCCCCGTGCGCGTCGGCGAGGACTACGTGCCCGCCCTTCTCCGCTTCTTCAAGCGCCGCGCCGTGGCGGTGGGCGCATGAGGGCCGTTGCGCTTGCCATCGGTCTGCTCGTCCTTGTCGCGCTTGGCAGTACCTCCGTGCGCGGGCAGGACGGCGATCTCGTCAACCTCACTCTCCCCAAGGCTGAGATCGGCCAGCAGGTTGCCCTCCGCCTCGAAGTGGTGACCGCGAAAGACGCGACCGTCGAGGTTGACCCCGCCGCGCCAGAGTGGGGCAAGGTCGCCGTCGTCCGTATCCGCTCCCAGGTTCAACGCGCCGAGGGCGAGAACGTCCGCCATGTCATCGTCGTGATCATCGCGCCCTTCGGGCGTGGCACGGTCTTCTTCCAACCAGTCGTGAATGTCGTGATCGGCATCGACTCCGTCCAGCGGCGCATGACCGAACAGCAACTGGATGTCATCGAGACACTCCCCGCGGATGCGGCGCTGGAGCTGTCACCGCTTCCGCCCCCTGGCTCGATTAGTGGCGTCGAATCGCCCTTCCTGAAGCCTGCGATTGGACTCGGCATCGTCACTGCCGTGACGTTGTTCGCCGCGCTCACGTATCTCGTCGTGCGCTGGGTCGCGCGCCGTCCCCGTAAGCCCGCGCCCGCCGACGGGCCGCGACCGCGGCCCGACCTCGCGGGCGCCGGCGCGATCCTCGAATCGGACCCCGTGGGCGCCTACCGCACGCTCTCGGCCGCTGTTCGCCGCCATCTCGCCGACACCTACGGCTTCCCCGCCGTCGCCCTCACCGCGCGCGAGCTTGTCCGACGCATGGAGGCCGAGGGCGTCGACCGCTGGCAGGCTCGCCTCGTTGGCGGACTGCTCGAAAACTGCGACGCCGTCGTCTACGCCGGGTATCGCCCCGCGAATGAGCGCCGCCAGGCCGACCTCACGATGGCCCTCGAGATCGTCGAGGCGGGGGCATGATGAACTTCGCCTACCCGTACCTCCTGTTGCTTGCCGTTCTTGGGCTCCCCGTTTTCGCGGCCGCCTGGTGGCGCCGGCGGGGCGCCATCGCCGTGCCCACGAGTGGTGCTTTCGCCGCCATCCGTCCGACGTGGCGCATCCGCCTGGCGAAGTGCTTGCCCCTGCTGCGCGTGGCCGCCATCGCCCTCCTTGCCATCGCCCTTGCCCGTCCGCGCATCGGCGAAGCGAACGCAGTCATCCCTGCCGAAGGCATTGATATCGCCCTCTCCATGGATATCTCGAGCTCCATGACGAGCCCGATGCCGGGGGCGGGCGCGCGCGGCCGCAGCAAGCTTGAGGTCACCAAGTCCGTCATCCGCGAGTTCATAAAGGCCCGCGAGAACGACCGCATCGGTTTCGTCGTTTTCCAGAAGGACGCACTCGCCCTCACGCCGCCGACGCTCGACTACGCCGCCCTTGATTCGGTCGTGGCCCAAACGGACACGGGCATCCTCCCTGACGGCACTGGCATCGGCGTCGGCATGGCCAGCGCGCTCAACATGCTGCGCGACTCCAACGCCGCCAGCCGCATCGTCATCCTCCTCACGGATGGCGAGCATAATGCCACCTCCATCTCGCCCGAAGATGCCGCCGAACTCGCCGCCGCCCTGCGCATTCGCGTCTACATCATCGGACTCCTCGATCCCGACGCGATCGTGGCCCAGGGCATCGACGAGGCGCGTATGACCGCCCTCTCGGAGCGCACAGGGGCTCGCTACTACGCCGCCGATAGTCCCACCGCACTGACAGACGTATACGACGAAATTGGCCGCCTGGAGACAAGCAAGGTGGGCAAGGAGGAGCTGAAGCGCTACGACGAGTACGCCACCTGGTTCGCTCTCGCAGCCGCCTTGCTCCTCGGGGCTGAATTCGCCCTTGCCGCCACCTGGCTGCGGAGGTCGCCAGTATGAGCGATGTGACCTTCGCCCGTCCTTGGCTCCTGCTCGTACTGGCGGCAATTCCCGTGCTCGCGATCCTCTGGGTCTGGGCAGCCGCCCGCGCCCGCGGCCGCGCCCAGGCCCTCTCTCGCCAACGCGTCCCACGGCCAGCGCACCTCTCTGCCGGGCTCTTTCTCATCGCCGCCGGCCTGGCCGTTGTCGCGGGCGCCCAGCCGCGCTGGGGCCACGAGGAGTCGCGCGTCCCCCGCTCCGGCGCGGAGATGATCGTCGTCCTCGATGTATCCCGCAGCATGGAAGCACGTGACCTGCAGCCAAGCCGCATGGAAGCCACCAAGGCGATGCTGCATACGATGCTCCAACGCCTGGGCGGGGATCGCGTGGGCGTGGTCATTTACGGCGGCAACGCCCGCCTGCGTTTCCCCCTTACGACTGACCTTGCGGCCGCGTCCCAGGTTGTGGCGACGATTGAGACCGGCCCCGTCATCGTCCAGGGTGGATCTTCCGCCGCCGCTGGCCTTGACCTCGCCCTAACCGCCTTCGAAGGCGGGAACAAGGAGGCCAATCGCGTCATCCTCCTGCTCACCGACGGCGACGACCTGGGTGACGACCCCGCGGGCGCGGCGGAACGCGTGAGCCTCTCCGGCGTCCAGCTGCTCGTCGCGGGCGTCGGCACCCCCGAAGGCGCAACCGTCCCCGTCTACGACACGAGGACCAACGCATACAAGGACAAGCTCGACGCCGCCGGACAGCCGATCATCACCGCCCTGAACGAGCCCTTCCTGCGCGCGCTTGCCGCGGCCTCCGGCGGCCGCTACCTCGGTTCCAACCTGGAGACCATTCCCGGGGCCGTTGCCGGACGCCTCGCGGCGCTTGAGCGTACGCAGTTCGAGGCCCAGGAAAGCCCGGTCCCGGTCGAGCGATACCACTGGTTCGCCGCCGCCGCCCTAAGCGTGCTCGTCCTCGCATCTTTCGTCGATTGGATTCCGCGCCCGTCCCGGAGGGTGGTGGTAGGCGCCATGGTGGTGGGCGGAAGCCTCCTCGCGGGCTGCGCCACCCCTGCCTACGAGCTCAACGAAGACGCCCGCGACGCACTTAAGGCGGGCGACACGGAACGCGCCATCAACCTCTTCCTCGAAGCGCAAGCAGAGAGCCCCGATGATCCCCGGATCCGCCTCAACCTGGCCGCGGCCTACCACCAGGCGGGCCGCTTCGCGGAGGCCAGCATCGTCGCTCGCACTCTCCTGCTGGAGTCAAACCCCGGCATTCGCGCGAAGGCGCACGCCAGCATCGGCCACCACCAGTTCGCCGCTGACAACCTCGAGGCCGCCCTCTCGTCATTCCGCCAGGCCCTGATTGAGGACCCGAAGGACGACGCCTCCCGTCACGACTACGAAGTGATCCTGCGCATCCTCACGCCTCCGGAACCCCCCGATGGCGAGCCCGCGGACCCCAATGCTACCCCTACCGCGCCCGGTGATGGGTCGCCCGACGCCACTCCCGCTCCAGGCCAGACGCCTCAGCCTGGCGACTCTCCCGGCACCGGCGAGCGACCCCAGAACATCCAGGAGATCGAACGCCGCCTCGCAGACCTCGATGCCCAGGTCGCGCGCCTGATCGCCGAGGCGGGCGATGAGCCCGATGCCGCCGAGGCCCTGCGTATCCTCCAGCTCCTCGCCGAGCGTCAGCGGGTCTCCTCGTTGCGCGATGCCCTCACCGGCGGCAACGACCCCAGGGACTACTAGGTACACTGCACCAATGCGCGCCGTCTTCGTCATGGTTAAGACCGCTCCGGGCCACGGCACAGAAGTCGCGAACCGCGTCGCCGATATCGAAAGCTACTCCGAGGCCTTCAGCATCACCGGCCAGTACGACCTCCTCGTAAAGCTCTACGTCGACGACATTGATGGCCTCGGGCGTCTGATAGAGCGCGACATCCACTCCATTCCCCACGTCCGCGAGACGTTCACGATCCTCACCTTCGAGGCCTTCGGCGCGCGCTGAGGGCCGCATTCCCGCCCGGTGCTATCCTGTCCCGCGGGAGGGGGCAGGAATTGGACGAAGCGCCGGGTCCGTGGAAAGTCCTCACATCGTTCTCGTTCGATGCACCCTGGAGCCTCGCGCTACTCGCGGCTGGCGTCGTCTATGTCGTCGCCGCCCGCCGCCTGGCAGCGACCTCGCCGCGAATCCCTCACCCCCGCTGGCGCACGGCCGCGTTCCTCGGCGGCCTCCTGCTCATCGCCCTCGCCGTCATGTCGCCGCTTCACACCTTCGGCGACGAGTTCCTCTGGGTGAACTTCAGCGGCTTTCTCGCGCTGACGATGCTGGCGCCTCCCCTCCTCGCCCTTGGCGCGCCCCTCACCCTCGCCTTCCGCGTGGGGTCACCGCTGGCCCGCCGCAGGCTGCACCGAGTCTATCGCTCGCGCGTCCTGGGCTGGTTCACGTTCCCCATCAACGCGTGGCTCCTGTTCGCCGCCGTCACCTACGCCTGGCAGTTCAGCCACCTTACAGAGATCGCCGCCCGCAACGGGGCCGTCCGCGACCTGCAACAGCTCACGCTCCTGGGCGTCGGGATGTGTTTCTGGTACGAAGCGCTCGCCGTTGACCCGGTCAAATGGCGCATGGCCATCCCCTTCCGTGTGCTCTTCATCGGCGTGGAGATGGTCCATAAGGGCCTCTTCGGCGGCATGTTCCTGAGTCTCGCCGGGCCGGTCCATGAGCAGTTCGCGGCCAATGGCCCGGCCTGGGGCCCGACGCCCATGATGGATCAGCGCATGGCCATCGTCATTCTCTGGATCGGCGGCAACGGGGTCTTCCTGGTGGCTATCGTCTGCCTCATCGCCGCGTGGCTTCGCTACGAGAACCGCAACCAGCACCGCGTCGACCGCCGCCTGCGCCTCGCTCGTGAAGCCGCCAGCCAACACAAAGCCGCCATCGAGCAGGTGTTCAAGAAGGGCATCTGACCCCATGCCCGCGGAAATGATCCCACCCACTGGCCTCGTCTACCGGTACGTCCTGGCCGCTGCGTAATGCGCCCCGATCCGCCATATTGGAAATGCGCGCTTCGGCGTCGCGTGCCGATAGCTCGCATAGGGAAATCGAACTGTCCACAGGTTTCGCCTATGGTAGTCTAGGAGACGGCTATGACTGATTACGACGTTGCCGTCATTGGCGCTGGACCCGGCGGGTATGTGGCGGCAATCCGCGCGGCCCAGCTTGGGCTGAAGGCGGTCGTGTTCGAACGCGACCGCGTGGGCGGATTGTGTCTCAACTGGGGCTGCATCCCCAGCAAGGCCATCCTCAAGAACGCCGACGTGGTGAACCTCGTTCGGGACGCGGAGAAATGGGGCATCGCAGCGAAAGGCGTGACCTTCGACCTTGGCGCCGCTATCGACCGCTCGCGGGCCGTTGTGGACAAGGTCGTTGGCGGCGTCGAAGGCCTCCTGAAGGACAACGGAGTAGAGACCGTGCACGGCGCGGCCAGCCTGAAGGACGCTCACACCATCTCGGTCGACGGCAAGGATTACTCCGCGAAAAGCATCATCATCGCAACGGGCGCGTCGTCGCGGCAGCTCGCGGGCGTGGAAGTCGACGGCAAGGTCGTGATTACCAGCCGGGAAGCGCTGGAGCTGCGGACACCACCAAAGCGGGCTGTCGTCATTGGCGCGGGGCCAGTGGGGGTAGAGCTTGCGCACGTGTGGGCGAGCTACGGCTCGGAGGTCACGATTGTCGAGCTGCTGGACACCCTCGTACCTCTCGAAGACCCGGACATCGGGCGCGTGCTCAAGCGATCCTTCGAGAGCCGTGGCATGCGCTGCCTGGTGAAGACGAAGGTTGAGTCAGTGAAGGTCAGTGGCGGCAAGGCGACGCTCACAATCTCCGGTGAGGAAGGCGAGGAAAAGCTTGAGGCGGACCTAGTGCTCGTCGCGATCGGCTTCGTCCCGAACACGCAAGGCCTGAACCTGGAGGCCGTCGGCGTCACCATGGAGCGCGGATTCATCACGATTGACGAGACCATGCAGACCAACGTACCGGGCGTTTTCGCCATCGGAGATGTGACGGGGAAGCTCATGCTCGCTCATGTGGCAATGCAGCAGGGCGTGATTGCCGTCGAGCACATCGCTGGCAAGCAAGTGCCCTCGCTCGACTACATCCAGATGCCGCGCGCGACCTTCTGCCAGCCGAACGTCGGGTCCATCGGCTACACAGAGAAGCAGGCGAAAGAGGCGGGCTTCACCGCGAAGACCGGACGATTCCCCTTCACCGCGCTCGGGAAGGCGACTGCCGCCGGTGACACCGAGGGTTTCGTGAAGGTGGTGGCCGACGAGAAGACCGGGCAGGTGCTCGGCATCCACATGATCGGTCACGACGTCAACGACCTGCTCGGCGAAGCGACGATGGTGGCGCTTTTGGAAGCGACGACGATAGAGGTCGGATTCGCCGTCCACGCACATCCGACGATTTCCGAGGCGATCAAGGAAGCTGCCCTCGCGGTCGATGGCGAAGCAATCCACATCGCGCGCAAACGGCTGACGCGCCAGGAAGTGAGCGCACGGTGAAGACTGATACAGCCAGCCCGGCGCAGGCGGTCGAACCGGGCGAGGAGCAGCTCGGCCTCTTCCTTTATCAGATGATGCTCATCCGGCGGTTCGAAGAGCGCACTGGAGAGATGTACACCAAGGGCAAAGTGCGTGGCTTCCTGCACCTCTACAACGGCGAGGAAGCGTGCGGCGTGGGCGCGATCAACGCGCTCGGGTCCCAGGACAAGATCGTCACGCATTATCGCGACCATGGGCACGCCATCGCCCGGGGGGTGGAGCCGAAGCGCATCATGGCCGAACTGTTCGGCAAGGTGGATGGAACAAACGGCGGACGGGGCGGGTCCATGCACATCATGGACGTGGCCAAAGGTTTCATGGGCGGCTATGCGATCGTTGGCGGCCACATGCCCATGGCGACCGGGCTGGCGCTTGCCAGCCAGATGCAGAAGCAGGATTCGGTGATCATGTGCATCTTCGGTGACGGCGCCGTTGGCGAAGGGGAATGGCACGAAACGATGAACCTGGCGGCGCTGTGGAAGCTGCCGGTGCTCTGGTTCTGCGAGAACAACGGCTATGGCATGGGCG
>JBKKBS010000278.1:0-8693 GCA_046713815.1 Tepidiformaceae bacterium | reverse complement strand
CCTGCTGTTCGAGGACGTTGTGGAGGACGTGGTAGCAGTCTCGATCGCTCCATGTGCCCGGGAACCTGACTATCGCGAATCGCATCGACGCGATAATAGCACGCGGTAATGGCTAATGGGAGTAGGCGTTATGGCGAGGGGCCGATTTCACCGCGGAGGCGCGGAAAGCGCGGAGCACAAACGAGCGGGATGTCCGGTCCCGACCCAGAACAGGACGTGCGCGCGCCACGCACTCAGGCCGGCTCTTCGAGGACGAACTCGACCGCCTCGCGCATCCGCTCCATGAGTTCGTCGAGTGTGCGCCCCTGCGTGTGGCACCCCGGCAGTTGGCGCACGCTCCCAATGAGCCAGCCATCAAGGCCACGTTCCACGGCAACGGTGAATTCGCGCATGCCTTGAGTCTACACGAACGCGAGAGCGGCTCGCAGGAGAGGTGCGATTCAGATTTTGAGAAGTTGTCAGCGGCCGGTCGCGCTTCTATGGCACAGCAGGCCTGACCGGTCGTGGCCGCGTCGCCGTCGCGAGTTTCGGACGTTGGGGGCCGACCAGAACGATCGCGTGCTCACTGACGTTCGCGCTCGGACTGTTTGGGCGGCCTCGCGCCTCAGTCCTGCTGAGCCACGGGCGTGCGAGCGAGCAGGGCGATCTCCTCGGGGGCGGGCGAGGGGTACTCGATGCGCGGGTGGTAGACGGCGCGGAGAGTCGCCTTGAAGCTGGCCGCCACCTGCTGCAGCTCGCGCATAGTGATGTCACACTCGTCCAGTTGCCCCTCCGCGAGGCGCTCGGCAAAGACGCTGTCGATCAGCTCATCGAGACGCGTGCGCGCGCGTTCGTCGCGCTGGCTCGCCCGCACGAGCGCCTCGCACGAGTCGGCGAGCATCACGATCGCCGACTCCTTGGATTGTGGACGCGGCCCGCCATAGCGGAAGGCGGCGGCATCAACATCGGAGCCCTGGTGTGCGGCGCGGCGGTAGAAGTAGGTGACCAGGCGTGTCCCGTGGTGCTGTGGGATGAAGTCCCGCACGATGGCGGGCAGGCGGTGTTTGCGGGCGATTTCGAGACCGTTGGCGACGTGTTCGCGGATGATACGCGCGCTCTCCTCCGGCTCCAAAACGTCGTGCGGACTGGCGGCCCCATCGAGCGTGTTCTCGATGTAGAAGGTCGGCTGGGCGAGTTTGCCGATGTCGTGGTAATAGGCGCCCACCTTCGCGACAAGCGCATCGGCGCCGATGTTGGCGGCGGCGCGTTCAGCAAGCGTGCCGACCATGATGCTGTGGTGGTAGGTGCCGGGCGCCTGGTCCTGCAGGCGGCGGAGGAGGGCATGATCGGACTGGGCGAGTTCCATCAGTTGGAGGCGCGTGGTGACACCGAACGCCATCGACAGAACCACGAAACACCCCACCGTGATAACGGCCGAAAGCAGCCCACAGAGCCCTGCGGCGAGCGCGATCCAGGCGAGGTCGCCGGTATCGCGCGGTTCGCTGGCGAGCCAGAAGGCGCCCATCACCGCCGCCGCGGCGAGGCTCACCGTGATGGCGGAGAGGGCGAAACGCGTGAGCCGTTCGGCCCGCTGAAGCGTGAGCGCGCCCACGAGTCCGGTGGCGATGTATGCGGCCGCGAGTTCGAACGCCTCCAGTGAGCCTGTGAAGTCGGAGCCTGTGAGGTCGCTGGTGGAGGCGCCGATGTAGGCCGCGAACAACCCCACGAGGACCGCCACGATGGCGGCGAAGGGGAGATCGGCGAACGAAACGGCGACCATGGCCGCTGCCGCCACGGGCACCGCGAACGCCAGGAAAAGATGATCCTGGTCCGGGAGCACAATCGGGAGGACAGCCCGAACGGCGACAAGGGCGGCGAGAATGACGGCGCCTGTAACGAGCATGCGTCGCACCGGCGCGGCGGGGAACGGTTGGAGGAGAAAAACAAAGATCCCGATGAGCACCGCGAAGCCGGCACTGAGGGTCGCGCCGGCGGCCACGCGGTAGGGGTCGAAGCCCTCATCGAGGTAGCCGGTCTGCATGAGCGCCTCGATGTCCGCTGCATCAAGGGTGGAGCCCTGGCCCGCGATCACCTGGCCACGCGTGAACGTGACTGACTGCGGGGCGACGGCATCGCGCGCACCCTGGCGGGCCTGGCGCGTGCGCTCCTCGTCGATGCTGACGTTCGGGGCCACGAAGACGAGCAGCAGCTCCTGCAGCGCATTCAACTCCATGGAATCGGTGGATGGCGCCTCGGACCGCGAGAGGTAGGCCTCCACGGCTTCCTCCCTGGCGCGAGCGTCGGTGGCCGGGTCGGCGCGTTCCTCGATGCCCTGGTTCATGATGGCGGCCAGTGCCTGGGGAGCGTTCTGTTCGAGGCTCGCGAAGCCAGCGGGAGCCAACGCCAGCAACGCCGTACGGCCGGGCGCTTTGATGTTCGCCGCCACCTCCAACTGATTGAGCTCGTTGAGCTGGCTCTGGAGGCTGCCGCCGCGCGCACGGATGGTGCGGACCTGGCCGAGGAAGCGGTCCAACTGCTGGCGCTGACGGTCGCGGAGGGAGAGGTCGGGGGGCTGCCAGGCGGGGGCGACGTTTTCGGCGGCCGAATCGCGCGCCGTTTCCGTGAGGGCGTTGGACTCGAACGTGGCGGATCGTTGCGCAACGAGCGTTTGGGGGGCGACGGCTCCCACGGAGAGCTGACCGCCCGCCGGGATGATGGGCGCTACCAGCAAGAGCGCGCCCAGGCCGAGGACGGCCGCAAAGACGAACGCGCTCATGCGGGAGACTGTGGACGGGGGTCTTCGACGGAGCATAACCCTGTTCAGGATGATACCAGAGGCCCCAGACGAGGCTGGGAATGTCGCGGACTACGTCGATGCCTCGGCCGGCGTGGGCATGGCAGAGGGAGGCAGGATGACAGGAGCGTCGAAGCGCGCGTTAGCGAAGTGGAGGCGGCGTGTGAGCCGCGCGACAACGGCAATGCCAACGAGCGCCAGCGCCATGAGGAGCACGTCCGCGGCGATCAGGCCGGCGGCCCAGGCGCCGCGCGCCGGGTCGTCCAGGTCACGCGAATCCCATTGGTAGAGGACAACATTCCATGCGAAGTAGAGCGCTACGCAGGCGGGCCACCAGGCAACGGTGAGGAAGTCTTCGGAACGGTGGCGCCAGTCGTCCGTGGGCCGAAGGGGCAGGTCGGGATGACTCGCCTTCCAGAGCTGGTTCAACACACGCGCTGGCTGGACGAAGTTGGCCACCGGAATGAACCACCAGGCGATCGACCACGCCGGGCGAATATCGAGGGTCTCCGTGCCGATCGCGGCCAGGTTCTTCGTGCCCCGGTAGGCCCACCACACGAGGAGAGGCGCGGCGGCAAAGATGGCAAGCACCTGCAGCCCGCGCATGGCTCCCGCCACGGAACTGGCGCTATCGAGCTCCGCCTCGGAAAACTCGCGACCGCCGTCAATCTCGCTGCCGATATACACCTGCTCCGCATCCGATGCGATGGCCAACACGCAGAAGAGGGCGAAGAAGGCCATCATCACGTAGATCCAGGTGGCCGGCGTGCGCAGAGAGCGGAACCGTGGCCGGCGCATGAAGAAGGGCGTCTGAGTCAGAAGCGCGAGATCCCAGTGCTGCCGCTGATCTTCCCAGACGAGGACCTCGCCCGAGGGACCGCGCGCCCACCAACGGCCCTCGTGGAAGTACGGAAGGTCGAACGCTTCGGACCAATTGCGCGCCATTGAGCGCCCGCCGGCCGAATCCAGGTGCGCAAACGTGCCAATGAGGACGGGCGTTTCCGCCGCCGCGGGCGAGTCAGCCGTCGCTGGTGTCTCCACGGAATCTGGACGATAGGTGGCGCGGCCACAACTACTGCAGAAGGACGCGTCGTCGGGGAGGCGGATGCCGCAGGTGATGCAATACACGGGCCGCTCTCCTGGGAGCGTGAGAGCAGTCTACCGCAGCGCTGGCCTACGATTCGGGGATTGCGAGGACCATTGGTGTGCCTCAGATATTTCGCACCTCCGACAACATGCGAGCGCTGAAATCCTGACCTGACCGGGGCGTGCCTATCAAACATGGATGGCGACCGCCTCGGCTCGCCTGCCTGGCGTGCGCCAAGGGGTCGGCGTTGGCCGACCCCGACGATCCGAACCGCGAGGCCGACGAGCCACGTCAAACGTAGTTCGCGTCATGCCGTTGCGACAATCTGATGCCATCCTGGATCACCACACAGATCGGACCCCTCACGGAGGATAGCGTCGCGTGCGCGCGCTGCCTCGGTCGAAAAAGAACCCTCCGAGGCTCAGTCTCGGGAGCCCAGCAGCGAGCGGACGACTTCGTTGATGACGCGCCCGTCGGCACGGCCCTTGAATTCGGCGGACATGAGCGGCATGACTTTGGCCATGTCTCGTGGCCCGCTGGCGCCGGTCTCGGCCACGATTTTACGCGCGGCTGCCTCGATCTCCTCGCGCGTCGCCTCGGCGGGGAGGTAGACCTGGAGGATGGCGAGTTCGGCCTCCTCCTTGACCGCGAGATCGTCGCGCTTCGCCTTGCGGAAAGCGTCGATGCTGTCGCGGCGTTGCTTCACCTGTTTCTGAATGACATCGGTAACGGCGGCATCATCCAGCCCGGCCTTCGCGGCGCTGGCCATCGCTTCGAGGGCGGCGTCATCTTCGGGGGCGGCGGGAATCTCGGCGTTGCGGATGGCCGAGATGAGCATGCGCAGCGCACTCTTGCGTGTCTCGTCGCGGGCGCGCATGGCGTCATTGAGGTCGGACTGGATGCGGTCTTTAAGCGTAGCCATGTGGACTCCAGATGCAGAGAGGCCCGGCCTGGCGGCCGGGCCCATCGTAAGTGTTGGGTGCGAGCCTAGCGCCGTTGGAGGGCGCGTGCTTCGCTGCGCAATTGCTTCTTACGCAGTTTCCGGAGGCGGGCAGCCTCCTTCTTCTTTCGTTTGACGCTCGGCTTCTCGTAATGTTCGCGTCGGCGCGCTTCGGCAAGGATGCCATCCTGCTGGACGCGCTTGTTGAAGCGCTTGAGCGCTCCCTCGAACGATTCGTTGTCGCCGATGATGACTTCAGCCAAGTTGGGAAATCACCCACTTTCATGCGTCAGGAGTGCCGGTAACCGGCCGCAGAGCTTCCACGGTATCAACGGCGGCGGCTATTGGCTATTGGCTATTGGCTGTTGACTGTTGGCTGTTGAGCGTTCCGCTGGTGCGGAGGTCAAACAGCCAGAATTGGCCCTTGCCGGGAGTTCGCCGCGACGGCGACAATCCGCGCACCGCCGGGACTGCGGATAGCGGACGGCAACGAAAGAAGGAGACCGATCGTGAGTGCACGAGCAGAGCGCCTCGCCCAGAAGGTCGAGCAGGCTAACACGAGTCTCATTGAGACGATCAAGGGCAGCACGCCGGAGCAATGGGGCGCAAAGTGCGCGGACGGCGATTGGAGCCAGGGCTTCACGGGCTTCCACGCAGCCACAAGTGTCGGCAACATCGCCGGCATGGTGAAGGGCATGGCCAGCGGCGAGCCGTTCACACCGGTGACCTTCGCGCAGATCGACGAGGGAAATGCTGCCGTACACAGCGAGCACGCCAAGGCGACGAAGGACGAGGCGCTCGAGCTGGCGAACTCCAACAGCCCCACTGCGGTAGAGATGGTCCGCAACTTCTCGGACGAGGAACTTGACCGAAAGGTCACGCTCGCCGTCGGCCTGCCCGAGATGACGGTCGAGCAGGTGGTCGAGATGCTGATGGTTGGCCACACTGCCGGGCACACGGAGAGCGTCACCAAAGCGCGGTAGACACGCCTGTGAAATTAGCTTGGGCGTTCCGCGAGGCGGGCGTCGAGGCGGGCGAGGTGGTGCTCCACCCAGATGGCGGGTCGCTCGAGGCGGATGGTCGGCGCATCATGGTTGAAGCGATCCTGCTTGCGCCGAAGTGCGCGGGCCGCCTTCTCGAACGCGTCGCGCCGTTCGCGGATGGTGGAGGCGTGGGCGGCCCAGTTAGCGGACGAAGCGGCGAGATCGACGGCCTCCGCATGGCGCGCGTCGAGACGCCGCAGGTGCTCACGGTCCGCCTCGATCTCCTTCGCCAGCATCAGCCATTCGGGCAGGAGGCCGCCGTTTTCGAGCACCTTGAAGCCGAGCCAGTTGTCGCCCGCCAGGGCATCCTCGTCGCGAAAGCGGAGCGGCTGGCCCGCGCCCTTGAGGTTGTCGAACGCGCCTTCGGCGACGGCGTCGCGGATGCGGGACTCGATGAGTTCTTCGAAACTCATGCCTCAATCGTACTGGATTTCACAAGCGGTAGTGTGGGCGCGGCATCCTCAAGCGGCGTTCGATTCCAGCCGAACGCCGGGCGAGTTATTGATCCGCCCGCCGGCAAGGGCGCCGACGGCTACCCACGCGAACGGGGCCTTGCGGCCCCGGTCGAGATGATCCTTTTGGAGGGATCTAGTCGGCGGAGGGGAGCACCTTGGGTTGCATGAGCTCCATTTCGCGGCCGCTGACTTTGAGTTCGCAGTTGCCGGGCTTGATGACCAGCAGTTCGATGCCGGTGGACTCGTCCCTGTAGCGTTTGCCAAGCTGAACAGCCATGGTCTTGCTCCCTCTACTTCTTCAGTTCGAGCGGCGTGTCGCCGCACATGAGGTCACCTTCGCCGCCCTTGGTAACAATAAATTCGGACCCGCAGTTCGGGCAGGTGTAGCGCTTTCCAGTCTGTGCCGCCATCCGGTTCTCCCTCTTCTCAATGACCGTGTCGCGAGCCCTCTTGGACTCGGCGTGAACGTGGGCGGATCGTAGACAGGCGATCGGCGAGCGTCAAACGATTTCGAGCGTCCGAAAGCGATCAGCGGCTTACGAACGTGCACTTTACTGGCCGGACGTGGTGGCCGTGGCGGCCGGACCGGGAGTGGCAGCCGCGCCGCCGGCGGCCTGGACGAAGATGTTGGCGAGCATCGCGGGATGGATGCTGCACGTAATTACGTACTGTTTCGGGTCGGTGAACGTTTGCTGGAAGGTCGCTCCCGTGCGCCAAGGGTTGACCAGGTCTTTGCCATCGATCGTGATGGCATGTATCCCGGCATCGTTACGGAAGTTGATGGTCGCGCCGGGGCGGACGGCCGCGACGCCCTCGTTGGGGGCCGACGTCTGCCCGTCCGCCTCCAGCGTCCAGTCGTTCGCATGAGCGATGAGTATGACGCTTGTGGAGACTTGGGCTGGTGGTGTCACCGGAGCGGCCGGGGTGACGGATCCTACCAATTCCTCATAGACACTCTCTGGGATCGTGTACTGGGTGCAGCCGGTTCCGGGGTTCTTGGCTGATGGAGGCGCGCTCCCCCAGGCGGTTTCCGGCAGCTTCAGCGCGGTGCCGACGCGCAGGTTCGCATCCGGCGCGACTTTGTTCGCTTCGGCAAGGCTCTCCGCGGTCACGTTCGAGAACGCGGCAGCCACCGCCTCCAGGTCCTGGCCCTGGACGGTGTAGGCATCGACCTTCGGAAGGACCAGTTGCACTTCGGGGCCGATACGATCGTTTGGATCGAGGTTGTTAAGGCGAGCGATCTCGTCGCCGGAAATGTTGTTGTGCTTTCGCCCGATTGTATCAAGCGTGTCGCCCTTCTGAACGACGTAGATGACGTCCGCTGGCAATTTCAGCTGCTGCCCCACCGGTGGCGATGCTTCGAGGTCGATGTTGGGGTTTGCGCCCTTCAGATCCTCGGTCTCGAGCGCGTGCTGGCGGGCGATGACGCCATAGGCGTCGCCCTGGCGCGTGAGATACACGGCGTTGGCGGGCAGTTTCAACTGCCGTTCGAAGGGAAGCTCGTCGTCCGCGGCGAACGCGCTCAACAGGTCAGCGTTGAGCCGCGATACGTCGGATTGGCTGATATTGTGAGTGTCGGCGATGGAGGCGATGGTGTCGCCGGCCCGCACGAGATAGGTGGCGCCGTCCGGAAGCTGGAGTTCCTGCGCAGGTTCGAGGCCGGGTACCTTCGCTCCGTTTACCTTGATCGTGAGCTGGTTGGTATCCGTATCGAAGTCGTAGTCGATGTTGTTGAGGTCGGCGATGATCATCGCCCCCACCTGGAGGTCGTCGGACAACTTTTTGACCGTCGCGTTGTCGTTGAGGACCTTGATTGTCCGGCCCTTCGGGAATTCGCGGCTGGGCGGAATATTGATCTTCGTGCCGCTCTTAATGAGCGCACCGGCGTCGATGCCGTTGAGGTCGGCCACTTCCTTGTAGCCGATGCCGTGCGCCTGCGCGATCGTGCTCAGCGTGTCACCGGAGACGGCCACGGCGACTTCGTGGTTGAGGTTGTGGGCGAACTCGACCGCTTCGAGCCAGCCCTTGCTCGTGGGAGCACCGTCTTCGCCCTCCACCTCGGCGGGCGCGGTGAGGAAGTGGACGATGTGTTCGATCTGGACCGAGTTGAGCGGCCCGCCGTTCGCCTGTCCCCAGGTCGGCATGGCCGTCCCCGCACGGCCGCAGGAGACGGTGCGGCGAATGAGGTCCTTGTTGTTTTTCAGGACGAGGGGGTCCTGGTTCTGCCAGTCCTCGCGGTTGAGCTGCGGACCTACTCCGCCTTCGCCCGCGTTACCGTGGCAGGTACGGCAGTTGTTCGCGAAAAGGAGCGCCCCGCGTTCGACAGATTCCGCGAAGTGCCAATCGTCCTGGTCTTCGGCGCGAATCGGGAGGTCGATGGCAGTGTAGGCCGCGC
>JBKKBS010000277.1:0-10587 GCA_046713815.1 Tepidiformaceae bacterium | reverse complement strand
TGGACTTCGCGCGGCACGCGGCCGTCCGCCGGGAGCCTTGAATCAGTGTCCATTGCCAACCCTCATACCGCCCAACGCAGCACGGCCGTGAACCCCGTCCGCCGCCAGGGCCTGGCCGCGTACAACGGCCAATGCCTCGCTGAATTCCGCCGCGTTTCGCTCACTGAACTGCTCCCCCCAATCGGTCGCTTCCGGCTCAATTTCCACGACGATCACTTCCGCGGGCAGCGCGTCAAAATGTCCGGTAACGATCAGGAGGTTGTCGAGGTCGATCACTCCGGTAAGCGCCTCCTCGATCCTCGCCTGGATCTCGCCTGGGCCCGGAAGACAGCCATCCCAGCGATAACACGTAATGGTCCCGGGAGCGTAGGAACGCTGGACGCCTGCGACGATGACGAGACGGTCGTACGGTGGCACGGTCTCGCGCAGCCGGTGCACCACCGCAATCGGCCCGTAGCTGAGGTCCTCCACCTCGACGCCGGGCGGCCATTCGAGCGCCGCCAGCCGATCGAGGAGCACCGGACCGATGCTCAGGTCTCGCAGGTTGCGGTAGCCGACGCTTGCAATCAGCACGCGCGCCGCACTCGGCGTACCAGCCCCGGGCGCTGGCGGCATCAATCCACCCCGCACGCACAGGTGTTCACTTCGCGGGTAATGAGCCTGTCGTTGGCAAGGATGTGTGTCGTGCAGGGCATGCACGGGTCGAAGCTCCGGATGGTGCGCAGGATGTCTATCCCCTTGTAGCTTTCCGGCCCATCGAAGGTTTCGAGGATGGGCGTGTTGAGTACGGCCTCTTCATAAGCGCCTGGATTGCCCCATGGGTCCTTGGGCGAGGCATTGATCGTGGACGGCGTGGTGATCTGGTAGTTCGTGACTACGCCCTTTTCCATCACCACATGGTGCGCGAGCCAGCCGCGGCCGGCACCCCAGAAGCCTACGCCGATCTGTTGGCCCTTTTTTGGCACCTCGAACTTCGTGCTCACTTTCGTCTGTCCAGCCTTGAGCAGTTCCTGCGCCTTGAGCCAGTTGTCGAGCACCACGGCGGTGGTATAGGCGATGCAGTAGGCCCGCGCCCGATTGCGCTCGAACGCGTTCCAGAGGTCCGGAGCGTGCCATTCCATTTCCAGCTCCGGGAGGACGGCGCGCGGCATCGAGATCTTCAGGCTCGTGCCTGTCGACTGGAGGAACCGGCTGGGCGGGAGCTTCTGGGCCAGCGCGGTGTTCAATAGGCGGGCATAAGCGCCAGCTTCCACCACTTCGCGGTCCCAGCGAGGGGCGGTTGCCCAGCTGTACTTCTCCTTCCAGTTCTGGCCGGTTGGCTTCGGGATTGTCTCCTTGTTCCATGGGTGATAGGGGCTGAGGGGGCCGCCGGCGGGGTCCGTGGCAAAGTTCTTGCCTTCCCACTCCTCGTAGTAGCTGTGCTCGACGAACTCTTCCAAGCCAAGGTTAATCGCCTGGAGGCTCGTCGTCCGCAACTGGCCGTCGATTACGGCGCCGGGCGTGGCCCACCGGCGATCGCCCCAGGCATCGCAGTTCTTGTAGGTGGCGTCATAGGCATCTGGATCGTCCCAGATCCCCAGGTCGATCATGCTCGTCCGCCGTGCGCCCACCTGCCTGTACTCGGGATTGGCGTCGTAAAAGAAGTCGGTCAGGTCGTCCCAGATGGCGGCCGCCTTCTTCGCATAATCGAAAAACTGCGCGAGCCGGTTGTAGAACTCGTTCATCGTCGTCGTGGTCAACGTCACGCTGATCCCGCCGGGGACAATCGTCTGCGGGTGCGGATACTTTGCGCCCAGCAGCACATAGGCTTCACGGGCGACGCGCGTCATATGCAACGCCTCCACGTACAGCTTCCCCGTAAGGGGATTCATGTCCTCCATCAAGGCGCCGATCGTGCCATATCCGTGGAGGTCCGCATGCGGTGCCGGCGTGCGCACGGCGCGCTCCCAGATCTCTGGGTTCGTGGCCTCCACGATGAGCTGCGAATAATCAGGGCCAGCGAGCAGGAATAGATGCAGCGGATGGTCGTAGAGGAACTCCATGGCCAGCAGCATGTTGCGCACCACCACGCCAAGGGGCGGCGGCTGCACAGGGAATGCCATCTCCAGGGCCAACGCGGAGCAGGTGGCGTGTACGCCCCCACAGACGCCACAGGCCCGGCTCGTGATGAAGATCGCGTCCAACGGATCGCGTCCGAGCATGATCACTTCATATCCGCGGAAGAGGGTAGCCATCGAGTTCGCCGCGACGACACGGCGCTGTTCCAGGTCCGCCACGGCGTGGAACGCGAGGGCTCCGGCCACGCGCGTCACCGGGTCGAAGTCAACGTTCTTGATGTGACCATTGCGCGATAGCAGCTCGCGAATCTGGTCGTCGCTCAACTCCCGGGTGGCGGTGCCGACGCTCGTGTTACGCGTGCTGTAGGGGTCCGGGACGCCCTCCCGGAGAAATGGCCGGCCATTCGCGTCGAACTCGACAGGCAGGTTCTTAAAGCACACGGTTATCTCCTTCGTCCGTAGAGGACGCCACGAATTGCGGAGATGTGTCCATCCACCGCCTGGAGTCCGCCCTCCAGATCGATGAGCGCGCCGCGGATGGTCGTCAGGCGGTCTGGGAGCGGGTCCGTGTGGCCGGCGATCGCCTCCAGCCCGCCCGCCAGTCGTGCGAGGTGGCTGCCCGGCCCCGTGCCAGCTCGCCGCAAATGGTAGAGCACGAGCAGCAGATACGCTGCCAGTACCACTACCACGAGCGCCACCACCGCGATCGTTGTCACTGTGAGAATCGTCAGCATCGTTTGCAGCCTCTGCCCAATAGGTTCATTGCACGCGTCCCGCCAGCGCTTCTTTCATCGCCCGCGTGTGTTGCTCAATCAGGCTCGCGGTGCCGAGAATCTCCGTCGCCGTTGCAACGGTTTGGTCCAGTGCCGGGATGGCCGCGGTGTGACCGGCGACACCGACCCCAGCCGCGAGGGTCCGTTCGCTGTAGCGGTCGATTGCGCGCGCGGCGCGAAACAGGCGGTGCAGGAGGATGATAACAAAGGGCAGGATCACAAACACCGCTACGGCGAGTACGGCCCACCAGATGATGTACACGGTGAGCCGTGTGGCTGAGACGAGCATCGCTCCGTCGGCATCAGGCATTGCCGGCCCCCTGGCGCCCGACCGAAGTGAACGCGGCGACCAGGTGATCGTCGATAACCTTCAGGCCGCCATCGATCGTCGAGAGCCCGTCGTTCAGCTGGATGACCTGGGGAGCGAGCGCACCGGTCTGCGTCTCGATGGCGCGGACGCCGAGGGTAATCTTGGCGAGGAAACTGGTGGGCGTGCCGCCGATCCGTTCCAGGCGGTCCACAATCACGATGAGGTAGGCGATAACGGTCGTGAAGAGCGCGACCACCGCAAGTGCGGACACAACGGTGAGCAGAATGATCATTGTGACAGGCTCCCCATGCCGCTCATGATGGCCGGCCCAAGGCACAGGCGGGGCAGGAGGGGCAGGTCTCGGCGTGTTGCTCGATGCGGCTCGATGCCATCGCAATTCCGCCCGCCGCATCCAGGATGCCCGCCGCGGTTTCGTTCGTGCGGCGGAGGAGGTCGATCTGGATCGTGTTGTTCGCGATTCGCTGGCCGGCAACCCAGATCGCATTCACCCCGGCGAGAATGCGCGTCGCACTGCGGACCACAAGCGTGAGCAGCACGGCAACCACCAGCAAGACAGCCACGGCAATCCCAAGGGATACGCCCCAGACTGTGTACAGCGCCTGGTCACTCAGAAGCACAATCATGCGGAGTCTCCTTTCCCGATCGCCTCTTGGTCATCGCGCCGGAACCCGGCCGGAGAGGGCGTCTGCGATGTCCATGCCGTTCCGCTCGATTGATTGGGCGGTGACCTCGATGTTGGTGGCCACGGCGTTCACCTCGGCGATCGCCCAGATGGGGGCGGTGTTCGCGGCAATCTGTTCGGCGGCGGCCAGGCACCGCCCGGCCTCCCGCTCAATCGCTCGGGCCGCCGCCCAAATAAGCAAGAGCACCGCGGCGACCACGAGGATGATGACCACCGCCACCGCGAGGACGATGCCCCACACCGTGTAGAAGGTGGAGTCACTCACAAGGAACATAGCTGCGGTCATTGGCTCATGTTTCCTTGTCCTCGCCGCTCGGTGGTGCGTCAGTGGGGATGGGCCCGGACATCGGATTCGGCGGCGGGCCCAGGTCATCCGCTTCTGCGCGCCAGGACGCCGTGGGAAGGCCGTCCTTGCCCGGTTTCGTCGTCCCCCAGAACTGGAGCTTGTCATAAAAGTAGTGAGTCACCCGCTCCGGCGCGGAGAGTCCCTCAACCGTTCCCCAGCCGCTTGGCACGTCGCCCGTTCGATCCCATCGTGTTTCGCGATTCTGGTACTTGCGTGTCAGTTTGCGCAGGCGCCGTATGACTGAGCCGGTCGTTCGGGAGGACAAGGTCGAAAGGCTCGATCCGGGCGGGCTCTTGTAGAACGGCGAGAACTTGTCCGGGAAGCCGGGCATCGTGCAGCCGATACACACCGCACCCACGTTCATGCAGCCACCCATGTGGTTGATGGCTCCGCGGGAGGTGATGTTGCACTGGACGACGGGTCCCCAGCAGCCGATCTCCACGAGGCATTCCTTTTCCCCATATTGCCTCGCGAAAAGGCCTTCTTCATAGAAGCCCGCTCGGCCGCAGCGTTGGTGGACGGTCTCGCGGAAGAGCCAGGCCGGCCGGCCAAGCTCGTCGAACTCTGGGAGCGGTCCAATACCCTGCAGAAAGAGCAGCACGGCGGCCACCGTCTCCGTAAAGTTGTCTCCCACCGGCGAGCATCCAGGGATGTTCACCACCGGCAGGCCATACGCACTCCGGTAGTCACCGCCCAGGAAGTCCATCACGCTCATCGCGCCCGTGGGGTTGCCGGCCGCGGAGGGGACACCACCCCATGTGGCGCAGGTGCCGATCGCGATCGTGGCTGCCGCCCCGGGCGCCAGTCGTGCGAGCCACTCCGCCGTCGGCACTGGCCGAACGCCCGTGGCAGTGTGTTCGACGCCCAACGCCGCCCAATAGCCGCCGGTGGCGGCCGCGATCCGTTCGTCCGCGACGGAGCCCTCGTAGATGATGACGTACGGTGCTTCGAGCTTGCCCTCATGCGCCAGCTCAAAGTTGCGGACGAATTCTTCCCCGGCTTCGACCGAGAGCACGGGATGGTGGAGCACGACTCGCGGCATCCAGGGGAGGCTGCCGGTCAGCAGCGCCTCGACGGTCGGGTTGGTGGCGCCCACGACCGCGATGGAGCAGCCGTCGCAGCTCATCCCGGCCAGCCAAAAGGCGTGCACCACCTTGATCGGGCCCTCACCCAGCGGCGGTCGATCGGGCTGCGCTTCGGGCTCACGCTCAATCAGCCGCTGCGCCGCCGACCGGAAGGGATCCTCCCGTGCGGGCGCCTTGCCCGCTACGGCGGCGGAAGCTTCCGCGGTGGTCATAGTCTGCTCCCGTTGCCGGCGATCCCGGCCCGTTTGACGAGCGAGGTCGCTAGTCCCCGCAGGGCCTTGACCGCGGGGGCGTCGGGCGCGTAGTCCAACAAGGCAACGCCTCGCAGGTCTGCTTCCGTGATCGATTCGTCAAAGGGCACCATCGCGATCACCTCGATCCCATGCGAAGAGCAGTACTGGTTGACGGCGGCCTCGTCCTCGGGGGTGCGAATCTTGTTGGCGATTGCGACGACATCGGGAATGCCGAGATCGCGCGCGAGCGGGGCCATCCGGCCAGCAGTCTCCAGCGCCCGGAAATAGGGCTCGACGAGCACGAGCATCGTGTCAACATGACGTATTGTCCCGCGCGTCATGTGCTCGATCGAGGCCTCCATATCCAGGATAGTGATATCGGCCGGGTTGACTGCCAGTTCGCCGAGTAAGCCACGCACGGTGGCATGCGAACCGCAGAGTCAGCCAGCTCCGGCGTGGTCGATTCCCAGCATCATCATCACCGATACTCCGTCCGGGCCGGTGATGGCGTAGTCGCTGACCACATCCTCAAGCGGCCGGGTGAGCGTCTGCTTACGTTCACCTGCTTCGTTCTCGCGGTCTTCGAAGATGGTGCGCGGCACCAGCAGAAGCCGCTCCCGGTCCGCTTCGGGCATGCCAAGGGCAACCGAGAGATTGGGGTTCGGGTCGCCGTCGATGGCGGTTACGCGCAAGCCCTCGCGTGCGAGGAGGCGGGCGAGCGTCGCGGAGGTGGTCGTCTTGCCCGCCCCGCCCTTACCGGAAACAGCGATTCTCATGCCTTACTCCTGCGTTTCCTGAAGTTGAGCTGCCAGCTTATCACTCGGATCGATGCCCTCGGCCCAGCCCCGTTCGACGGCGCCGTATCGATCCAGGTAGTGGCCAAGGATGTCACGATTCTTGCGCAACGTGGCCGCCCACGAGGCGAGCACGTCTCGTCCATCGGAGGTGAGCTCATAGACGCGGCGAGCTGGGCCGCGACGGGGGAGATCCCACGTCGAGTGGATGAATCCGTCGTCCTCCATCTGGCGAAGCGATTTGTAGATGGCCGCCGGGTCGCTAATTTCGAAGCCGAACGACTGCATCAGCTCCATAAGCTCGTATCCGTGCGCCGGCGATTCGCCAAGCAGAAGCAGCAGACATGGCCGCGAAAAGTTCTTGGGCTGCCCGCCGCTACACCGGCAGCCCTCCGTGGCCTGGACGAGCGGGATGGTGTCGGCTTCCTGGATCAGCATCGGGTGCCTTTCGACCGTCACGGTCGACGAGATGAGTCGAAATGTACGAGCCGGGGCTAAAGAATTCAAGCCACCTATAGTCCCTCTAACACTTATTGCAAGGCATGGCCGGAGCCTAGACTTCCGCTTTACCGCCCATGCATGGGGGATTCTGCGCCCGCGGTTAGAGCGGCGTGATTGCCCGGGACAGCCAACCGATCGGCCGAGCGGAACTCGTCCACCACCCAGGAATCCCATGAGGAGAATGAAAATGCGCGCTCGCATGCACTATTCGGCATTCCTGGTCCCGTGGGGCATTCTCATCGCATTCGCCGTATTGCTGCTCGCCTGTGGCGACGATGACGACGACACCGGACCGGCGGCGGCCGACACTCCCGCTGGCGGCTCGCCCGTCGTCAGCGCCACGGCGGCGCCCGACAAGGGTGGCACGCTCGTTGTTGCCGCGGGCACCGACCCGGGGCAACTCAACCCGGCGATCACCACGGCCGGCGGCACCCATTTCGCCGCAGGTTCCCTGTATAACGGCCTCGTCGACCTCGACAAGGATTTTAAACCTGTCCCGGACCTTGCGGAAAGCTGGACGGTTAGCGCGGATGGCAAGACGTACACCTTCAAGCTTGTGAAGGGCGTTAAGTGGCACGACGGCACGGCCTTCACGAGCGCAGACGTTAAGTTCACCTTTGAAGAGGTGCTCCTCAAGCTTCACGCGCGCACGAAAGCGGGCGTGGAGCCTGTTCTGGCGGGCATCGACGCGCCGGACGACTTGACGGTCGTATTCCGGTTCAAGTCTCCCTACTCGCCATTGCTACAGCAACTGAACGTCATCGAAGCGCCCATTGTGGCCAAGCACATCTACCAGGGCACGGACATCCAGAACAACCCCGCGAACCTGAAGCCGGTTGGTACGGGGCCATTCCGCTTCGTCGAATACCAAAAGGGCCAGAAACTGACTCTGGAACGGAACCCCGAGTACTTCAAGGCCGGGCTTCCGTACCTGGACAAGATCGTGTTCTCGATCATCCCGCAGGACGCCACACGGGTCCTTGCCTTCGAGAACAAGGAAGTCGATTACCTTGGTCTGCCCGGGGCGGACGTGGCGCGCTTCGAGAAGCTGGAGGGCATCGTCGTAGGCCGCAGTCCGGCCGGCTCCGGCGGGTCGTTCTGCGTCTCCACGGTTATTCCGAACCTGGAAAAGGCTCCCCTCGACAAGCTCGAGGTGCGCCAGGCACTCAACCTGGCCATCGACCGCCAGCGCATGGTGAAGCAGATCCTGTTCGACCAGGGCGCCGCCGCCAAGGGGCCCATGGCCTCCACCCTCTGGGCGGCCGATCCGAGCCTACCAACATTCGAATACAGCGCGCAGAAAGCCAATGACGCCCTCGAAAAAGCGGGGTTGAAGAAGGGCGGGGACGGCAACCGCTTCAAGCTGACGGCCGTCATGCCGACGACGCAGGCGAAACTCGTGGAAATCCTGAAGGAGAACTTCGCGGCCGTAGGCGTCGATCTCGAACTAAAGTTGCTGGAAGTCAATGAGGCCAACCAGACCGTCTTCGTGAAGCGCGAATTCGATCTCGGCTTCGCTTCCTATTGCAACGGTCCCGACCCTGAGATTGGCGTCCGCCGCGTATACGATTCGACGAACATCAAGCCGGTATTGTTTTCGAACGGCGCGGCCTACCGTAACCCGAAGGTCGATGACCTCTTCAATCGCGGCGTAGCCGAAGTCGCGCGGGAGAAGCGCGTGCCAATCTATGCGGAACTGCAGAAGACGCTGCTCGCCGATATGCCTTACTTCTGGCTCCTGGAGACGCGCGGCGCGTACGCACATCGGACGAACCTGAAGGACATCAGGCCGTGGACCAGCAGCCTCGCGGAGTACGCGTGGATCGACAAGTAGCGCACCTCGATTGAACGGGTGGGCACCTTCGCCGGCAACGGCTGGGGTGCCCTGCAAGGAGCCCACCATAGATAGCCGTCTCGCCGCGTACGTCGCCCGCCGTCTGCTCCAGGCCCTGCCGTTGATGTTCGTTGTGCTCACGGTCAACTTTGTACTCGTCCATCTGGCTCCCGGCGACCCGATCACGTTCCTCGCGGGCGACCAGGGCACCGAGGAGTATTTCGCGGAGCAACGAGCGCGGTTTGGGCTGGACGAGCCGATCTACCAGCAGTTTGGAAGATACCTGCTCAACGCCGCCCGTGGGGACTTTGGGTATTCGTACGGCTACGGGCAGGGGGTCTTCTCGATTATCCTCGAAAGGGTGCCGGCGACGCTCCTATTGATGCTCACGGCCCAAGTGATCGCGGTCGCGCTGGGCATCTTCGGCGGCGTCTTCGCCGCCCGTTATCGGGGCAGTTGGTCGGGCACGCTCATCCGAACGGGCGCCGCCCTCGGCTACGCCATCCCCGTCTTTTGGGTCGGGCAGCTCCTCATCCTGTTTTTCGCGTTTCGCATGGACCTGTTCCCCACGTTCGGGATGGAATCCGCGCGGTCTGAGTATGCCGGCGTGCGGCGTCTCTTGGACATCGGCCATCACCTGGTGCTGCCCGCCATCGCCCTGAGCCTTGCGGAGATCGGGCTGCTGATCCGCATCACGGACGCCTCCCTGAGAGACATCGAGGGCGCGGAGTTCGTGCGTACGGCCAGGGCGAAGGGCCTGGGAGAGCGTGCCGTGACCTATCGCCACACGCTTCGCAACGCGCTGCTTCCGATCATCACGGTCATCGGCGGGCGCGTGGGGACGTTGCTCACGGGCGCCGTGCTCGTGGAAATCGTGTTCGCCTGGCCGGGGCTGGGTCGGCTTCTCTTCCAGGCCGCCCTCACGCGGGATTATCCCCTGCTGATGGCGATGTTCATCGTATCGTCCGCCAGCGTGGTGATCGCGAACCTTGTTACCGACATCGCCTACGCACTGCTCGACCCGCGAGTGACGTATGGCTGAGAGCCGTTCTCTGCCCGCCCCCGGCTCGATCATCCCGCGGCGGCTCCCCCGCCTCGGCTACACGCACTGGGTATCCCGGTACTTGCGCCAACCCATGGCCGTTGCCGGACTGTTGCTGCTCGCGCTGCTTGTGTGTGTGGCGCTGTTCGCGCCCCAGATCTCGCCTTCGCCACCCAAGACCGGGAACGCGGACCCGCTGCTGGGCCCTTCGGCGGGACACTGGTTCGGCACCGATGACCTCGGCCGCGACACCTTCAGCAACGTGGTCTATGGCACTCGAGCGGCCCTCCTCGTCGGCCTCGTCACGGCGGCCACGTCCCTCGCGATTGGCGGCACCGTAGGCATCGTGTCGGGTTACTTCGGAGGTTACATAGACGACTTTCTGATGCGCATCACCGAGACCTTCCAGCTCATGCCCCGGTTTTTTCTTGCGCTTCTCATGATTACGGTCTTTGGTAGTGGACTCTGGCTGGTCTCGCTCGTCCTGGGGATCACGTTTTGGCCGGGCACGGCCCGCGTGCTGCGCGCCCAGGTGCTCACGTTGCGAGGCCGGGAATTCGTCGATGCAGCGAGGGCCATGGGGGCTGGAAACGTGCGCATCATGGTGCGGCACATCCTTCCCAACGCGTTCGCGCCCGTGATCGTGATCGCCGCCACACAGGTGGGTGGCGCGATCCTGACGGAAGCGGGGCTCAGCTTCCTCGGTCTCGGTGATCCCACGCTGGTCACCTGGGGACAGATGCTCAACGACTCCCAGCGCTTCCTTCGGATCGCCTGGTGGCTGTTCGTCTTCCCAGGCGCCGCGCTAATGTCGACTGTCCTTGCGACCACCATGATCGCCGACGGCCTGAACGAGGCCCTCCGCCCCCGCACACGCTGACACGGCACCGTGAGTGCACGGCCCCGAAC
>JBKKBS010000276.1:0-3320 GCA_046713815.1 Tepidiformaceae bacterium | reverse complement strand
GTCCTGCTCCCGGACCTCGGGGCGGGATGCTCGCTGGCGGCCACCATCGACGCCGAGCAGCTCCGCGCCTGGAAGGCCGAACATCCGGGTGCCGTCGTCGTCTCCTATGTGAACACGACGGCCGAGGTGAAAGCGGAAACCGACTACTGTTGCACGTCGGGGAACGCCGTCGACATCGTCAATGCGATTCCCGCCGACCGGGAGATTCTCTTCCTTCCAGATTTCTTTCTCGGTGCCCACGTCAGGCGCATCACCGGACGCGAGAACATGCACGTCTGGATAGGCGAGTGTCACGTGCACGCCGGGATCACCCCGGAGAGTCTCTCCGAGCAGCGGGCGCTGCATCCCGACGCCGAGCTGCTCATCCACCCCGAATGCGGCTGCGCGACGAACGTTGTCGAAGCGATGTCTGCCGGCGCTATCGACCCGTCCAACGCCCACATCCTGTCGACCGAAGGGATGGTGCAGCGGCCGATGAACACCAGCGCCACGGAATTCATCGTGGCCACGGAAACGGGAATTCTCCATCGCTTGCGCAAGGCATCGCCGCAGAAGACGTTTTTCGCGGCCAGCGAGCGCGCCGTGTGCGAATACATGAAAATGACCACGCTTCCAAAAGTGCTCAGTTCGCTCGAGCACCTGCAGCATCGTATCGTGGTTGCTCCGGAGATTGCCGCTCGTGCGCGTCTCGCCATCGAGCGGATGGTTGCGATCGGCGGTCACCCGGGGCAGAAGCGTCCAGATCCCGTGGCGGCCGATCCAGGCGAGTAACTTCGGCCGCGCACCCTTGAGACCGAGGAGGGACGATGCACACTTCGGATCAGCCGACCCCCCCGCGACTCGTCACGCCGCTCAGCGGCGTTCCCGCGATCCAGAATGACGGGCGCCTCCGCTTTCCCCTGACCGCCGAGGAGACGCGGCGGCTGGCGAGCGATGCGCTGGAGGAGGATTCGGCGTTCAACGACATCACCACCATCGCCACCGTCCTCTCGACGCGCCATACACGGGCGACGCTGGTCGCTCGTCAGGCAGGGGTGGTCGCCGGCATCCCGATCGCGCTGGAGGTCTTCCGGTTGATGGATCCGAAGGTGTCGATCCGCGTGGACACGGAAGACGGCACGCAGGTGAAGAAAGGGGCGACACTGCTGTACCTCACCGGGCACGCGCGCGCGCTGCTCTCGGCTGAGCGCACGGCGCTCAACTTCCTGCAACGGCTCTCGGGAATCGCCTCGCTCACGGGACGTTATGCAGACGCCGTGCGCGGCACGAAGGCGCGCATCCTGGACACCCGCAAGACAACGCCCGGATGGCGATCGCTGGAGAAGTACGCCGTGCGCGCGGGGGGCGGTGTGAATCACCGCATGGATCTCGCGTCGGCGGTGCTGATCAAGGACAACCACCTGCATGCCGTGGAGGGCGACATCGCGCTGGCCATCAGGCGCGCGCGAGAGCTGGCTCCCGACGGCGCCAAAATCGAGGTGGAGTGCGATCGGCTCGATCAGGTGCGTGTCGCGATCGACGCAAAGGCGGACATCGTGCTGCTCGACAACATGTCGTGCGAGATGATGCGCGAAGCGGTCACCCTCTCCGCCGGCCGCGTTCAGACCGAAGCGTCGGGAGGCGTGTCGTTGAGCAGCGTGCGCGAGATCGCCGAGACCGGCGTCGACTTCATCAGCGTTGGAGCGCTGACGCACTCGGCCTCGGCAATGGACATGGCACTGGATTTCGATTGAAGCAGCGCGCGGGTCAAGCAGGACGAAAGTCGGCTACCTCGGCCAGCGAATGGTCGGAGGCGTCGTCGAGAGCCCGGACTGGATCCCGGCTACTCCCCCGGAGCCGGCGCTTGTTCGCCTCGCTTCGCGGTACGCTTCCGCCAACCGCTGCGCCTCTTGCAGTTGCTTGATCGCGTAGTCGAGGCCCTTGGCTATCTCCCTGGCAAGATCCGGGTTGTTCCGCAAGGCCGCCGGGTTTCGCTGGATCAATGCGTTCATGTGCAGCGCCGCATAGAGCCAATCGCGGCGAGTGTAGGTGTCGCGCGACCATTCGATGAGTTGCGCATCACCGAGCACCGCCTGGGATCGCGCGACGGTGCTCGAGAGACCGAGAAGAAGCGCCAGCAGGATCATCCATCTCATTCCCGTCTTTACTGCAATAGGTGCGTCCACGTTGCATCTCCTTAGGGATTCCTCGTGTTCGGTGCGGCGCTGTCCGTCGGAGTGGTAGAAGGAAACCTAACTAGCGGCGGGCGAGCATCTGGTTCGATCGCCGAGGCTCCAGAGGAGCGTGAATAGATCGCGCTGTCTCGCACAGAGATCTCGTACCTCACGAAGAGCGTGCTGAGCATCATCACGACTCCGAGGCTCACCAGGACAATGCCTGGCGCGGATGTCTTGAGAGCAGCGCCGGTATCGTGCGACTTCCCCTCGATCTCTGTAGGCGTCGCCGGGAGTCGGCCGAGAATGAAGACGGCGCCGACAAGCGCCAGGATCATTCCGGTCATGAATCCCATGTAGCTCGTCCAGACTCTTGCCATCAGCACGACGTTGGCCTGATGGTAGCGGCGATCGAGCGCGCTCGCTTCAAGCTGGGCCGAGATCACGGCGTTGGAAGCGAGCATTCCATCCGCTGCCGTGCCCCCGGCGACTTTCATGAGCACACCAATGGGCATGCTGAGGTCGATGGTCGGGGCCCGACCAACCCGCCAATGGAGATAGGTGATCTGCGCGAGCGAAATGACGAAAAAGAACACCGTCAACCCAACCAGCATCCGCGTCATGAGCGGCAGCAAGCGGAGGCGCCAGCGCTCGGCATCCGCATCGCCATCCTCAGACCGCGACACTGATTCGTCGATCTCCACCCTTGGCTTGTTCATCGCGGCACTTCGGTTCCTCCCGGCTGTTTCCTGACGACTCAATTGCACACGACGTTCGGGCACTCCAGCCACGTATTTCTGTCTTCCGTGTCAGCATTCTGCACTTCAAAGGATCCGTCGGCAAGTCCGATCACGTCGAGCCGATCTCCGCACGGCATCCTCAGGCCTAACGCCGATCACCGTCACCCCCGGGGGCTCGTCGGCATCACGGAGCCGGGGCCGACTGCGTCGAGTCGGCCGCTCCCCGTTCCCCGTTCCCATCCGCTCCCGGCTCCCCGCTCCCCGCTTCCTGGTCGTACAGCGCATCGGGCACCGAATAGCCGCGTCTACCTCGCACTGTCGCCGCGATCGCGCGCCGGCGATCGTCCACCTCGTCCTCACGCGCATCGAGTGCCTGGCGATTGCCACGGAATCGGCGCCCTGCCTCGACGCAGAAGAGGTCGCACAG
>JBKKBS010000275.1:0-7305 GCA_046713815.1 Tepidiformaceae bacterium | reverse complement strand
GGCGACGCGGGCTGCATCCCCGACTCGCTCCCCGGCTACCAGTCCTACAACGACGCCACGATCGCGCCGTTCGAGGAACTCTGGGGGGCCGGCCTGCCGCGCACGCCGGGCCTTAAGGCCACGGACATGGTCGAGCAGATTTCCAGCGGCGCCGTGCGTGTGATGTACATCGTCGGCGAGAACCCGCTCCTCTCCGAACCGAACCTCCACCACGCGACGGAGTTGATGAAGAGCCTCGACTTCCTCGTCGTCCAGGACCTCTTCCTGCACGAGACGGCCGAGATCGCTGACGTAGTGCTCCCAGCGTGCTCGTTCGCGGAGAAGGACGGCACGTTCACAAACAGCGAGCGACGCGTGCAGCGTGTGCGCCAGGCCATCCCCCGCGTGGGTGAAAGCCGGCCCGACTGGGAGATCGTCGCGGAGATCGCCCGCCGCATGTGCTCCGACCTCGGCATCGATCCACGCCAGTTCACCTACGAATCATCGAGCGACGTTTTCGACGAGATGGCGCGGCTCACGCCCTTCCTGCGCGGCCTCAGCCACGAGCGCCTGGACCGGGAGGGCGGCCTCCAGTGGCCCTGCCCATCGCCCGATCACCCCGGCACACGATATCTCCACGGTGACTCTTTCCCGCGCGGCCGGGGCAAATTCATGCCCGTGCGCCAGTCGAAGGTCGCCGAGGAGGCTCCCGATGCCGGGTACCCGTTCGTCCTCAACACCGGGCGCGTCCTCTACCACTGGCACGGCGGCACGATCACACGCCGCGTCGCCGGTCTGCTGGAACGCCTAGACGTGCTTCCTGTTGCCATCCACCCGGACGACGCAACCGCTGCCGGCCTCGTCGATGGAGACGAAGTGGTCGTCTTCTCCCGTCGCGGCCGCGTGAGTGGCGCCGCCGTCGTCACTGACAGCGTCCAGCCCCGCAACCTCTTCGTGCCCTTCGTCAAGCTCTCCGAGAGCGCCGCGAACTTCCTCACGAACAACGTCTACGACGAGCAGTCGCGCATCCCCGAGTACAAGGTTTGCGCCGTCCGCATCGAAAAGAAGCGCCCCAAGAAGCGCATGGAGGACGTGGCGGGGGTCGCGCGGCCGTGAAGCCCGAAGAACTGCTCAGGCGTCTGGCAGCTGGCAATACCGGCAACGTGGCGTTCAACGACTTCGTAAAGCTCGTGGAGGCATTCGGATTCGAGTTCAAGCGACAGCGCGGCAGTCACGTCAGCTACAAGCATCCTGCGGTGCCGGAGCTGCTAGTTATGCAGCCCCGGGGTGGTCAGGCCAAGGCATATCAGCTGCGCGACTTCGTAGCCACGGTGGAACGATTAAAGCTAACATTGAGGGAGCCGTGAGCGACTACCACATCAACATCTTTTACAGTGAAGAGGACGGGTGCTACGTGGCGGACGTACCCGACCTCCGTCATTGCTCGGCGTTCGGAGGGACCCCGGAGGAGGCGCTCGCCGAGGTGCAGATCGCGAAGGAACTCTGGCTAGAAGTGGCCAGCGAGGAAGGGGTCCCGATCCCCGCACCACTGTATCGGCCTGCCATCTATGCGGTTTCGCGTTAGCGCGATGAATGCGTCGACGCCTGGATATCACATCAACGTCTTCCCCAGCCTCACGATGTCGAGGTCTGTTGCCGACGCATCCGACTCCCCTCTCCCGCCCCAGTAAACGAAGCGGGAGAGGGGCCGATGGGCTATCCCCAGCGCGGCTGCTCGCCGAGATCGATGCCGAGCGCGATCTTTCCCACGATTTCGGGCGCGAGAAGCGTGTTCGCAGGGTGGAACCCGCCGCAGCGCACGTCCCGGTAGAGGCGTTCGAGCTCGTTCGACTTGAACATCCCCGTGCCGCCAGAGATGGCCATGGCACGGTTCACCACGTCAGCGGATCCCTCGACGATGTTGTACTTCGTGGCGACGATGTGCATCGGCCACTTCTCGCCGTGCTCGACGTTGTTCGTCCAGTCGTTCACGAGCTTGTCGAGCTGCGCGTCCATGGCGATCAGCTGCATCGCCATCTTGGCCGCCTGGTGCTGGACTTCGGCGTTGTAGGCCATGCTCCGCGTAAGCGCGAGCGAGGTGCGCTTGTGAGCGGACGCCACGGCCAACTCCATCGCCCGGTGCGCAATCCCCAGGTACACCGCCGAGATCCCGCTGAGGGCAACGGCGAACAGGCTGAGGATGTAGAGGTCAGCCGTGCCCGCCGGGATAATGCGCCCGATATAGCGGTCCGGCACGAAGGCGCCGTCGAGGATCGTGTCGTCGCTGCGCGTGGCCCGCATCCCGAGCGTGTCCCACGTCTCCTTGATCGTGTAATTCGGTGTGTCGCGCGGCATGAAGGCGTGAATGACATTGCCGTCCTCGGTCATCGCATGGCAGCCGTAACGGGTCCACACGGGCGTCAGGCTGCCAAACATCTTGTGGCCGGTAATCTTGTAGCCGCCGTCCACCCGCTCCGCCTTCGCCGTCGAGAGGAAGCCCGGGAGGTCATTGCCGGATTCAGCGTGGCCCGCCGCGAAGATCTCGCCCGCCGCCGCCTCTTTCAGCACCCACTCCAGCGAGGGGTCACCGAGGCGCCGCATCTCCGCCGCGATCCCCACCCAGTAGGAGTGCATGTTCACCGCGAGCGCCGTTGCGGGCGCGTACTCGGCGATGCGCTGCAACTCCCGCACGTATTGCGGCAGTGTCCAGCCCGCGCCACCGAACTCCTTCGGCACGAGCACCGTCAGGAACCCGGACGCCTTGATCTCGTCCCAGTCCTCCTGGAAGAACGTGTTGTCGCGGTCGTATCCGGGGGCCCGCTCCCGGAATCGCGCGAGCATCTCGTCGTTGATCATCGTGGGCCGTTCCATTGTCGGTGCAGTCATCTTCATCTCCTGATGTGCGTGGTGGGCATTGCATTTGCCCATGACTGGGCTTGGCACGCCTCTTCTACTCCCGGGACGCCTTGGTAGCAATTCCCCGGCTGACGCATTGTGCGAAACGCATGGGATCCCGTTACGCAGATGAACCATTTTTCGTCACCTCCGCGTTGCCGGGACCGGCCCAGCGCTCCTTTGCACAACGTCACGATCACTTGTACAACACATGATTGTGAAGTTGCAAGCGTGTAAGCGATCGTAGCGTTGTTTCACGCAGCGATCTGTGGCATCATTCACAAATGGCGCCCCAACCCGCCGTTCTCTCCGTGCCCCCCGAGTTGCAGCCCCTGGTCAACGCCAGCGAGCCGATCTGGGATACCTACTACCGCGAGGTTTCCCGCTTCCACCAGAGTAACATCGACATCTTCTTCCTCGCCTTCCTTCGCCGCGTGGAGCGCTTCGGCTACTTTACCCTCGGCCCGATTACGATCGATGTCCGCCTGATCGAGGACATCGTGGAGCGCACGAGCACTCCCAGCGATCTGGACCTCCCACCGTTTGGCGACGACCTCACGCGGTTCTCGCGGGTCCTTATGGAGGAGGTACAAAAAAGCGGCCGGCGCCATATCGACGACCTTCATGTGCTCCTGGCCCTCATGCGCTTCCCCGAGGGGCTGCCCGCGCGTGTCTTCGGGGAGTTGGGCGTCACTCCGGGAGAGGTCGAGGAATATGCGCGCACGGGCGGCTCACCTCGGCCAGCGGTCGAGGAGAGGCTCTACTCGCCGGAAGAGGCCGCGGACTACCTTGGCGTCCATGTGCAGACCGTGCGGGGCTGGATCCGGTCCGGGAGGCTCAAGGCCAGCCGACTCGCCGGCCAGCGCGCCCTCCGCATTCGCGCGTCCGAGTTGGCCTCGCTACTCGAACCCGTTGACCCATCCGACGTAGACTGACGTCACCACCCGGCACGGAGTCACGTCGCGATGCCCATGTTTACCGTCCTTCGCCATTTCCCGGGCGGCACGGCCACTGACCTCGACGCCGCTTCGTTCCGATCCCTGTCCTGCCTCATGTTCCACCCCGGCCTGCATTGGCTGCGCTCGTACTGGGATCCCGCCAAGGAATCTACCACCTGTATCTACGAGGCCACCGACGAAGAGCAGATCCGCCTCCACGCCCGCCGCGCCGACTTGCCGTGCGACGAAATAGCCCTCGTCCAGGAAGTGTTGCCCGCCCAGTTCGGCGGTGAGCCGCGTCCGCCTGCCGCGGATAGCAGGATCAATCCCACCAGTGCTGGCTGATCGTCGCTCCGTGGCGCGAATCGCCTATCCCGGCAACGCCAGCATCCGCTCCAGCGCCACGAGCGACCACTTTCGTGTCTCGTCGTCGACGCGCACTTCGTTCACGACGTGTCCTTGGAGCAGCCCTTCGAGCGTCCAGGCGATATAGGCCGGGTGGATGCGGTACATGGTGCTGCACGGGCAGACCACGGGGTCGAGGCAGAATACCGTTTTGTCGGGGTTCTCATTGGCTAGCCTGTTCACCAGGTTGATCTCCGTGCCCACGGCCCATATCGTGCCCGCGGGCGCTTCGCTCACCTGCTTGATGATCTTTTCGGTCGATCCCCAGTCGTCTGCCGCCTGCACGACCTCCCAGCGGCACTCCGGGTGGACGATCACGTTTACGCCCGGGTGCTCCTCGCGTGCCTTCGCGATCTGCTCGACGCTGAAACGTTGGTGGGTGCTGCAGTGCCCCTGCCAGAGGATGACCTTCGCTCCCTCGATCTGCTCCCTCGTCAGGCCGCCGTTCGGCATACGCCAGTTCCAGAGCACCATCTCGTCCAGTGCGATGCCCATCCCATAGCCTGTGTTTCGCCCGAGGTGCTGGTCCGGGAAGAAGAGCACCTTGTCCCCGCGCTCGAATGCGTAGTCGAACGTCTTGCGGGCATTGCTCGATGTGCAGACGATGCCATTGCGTTCGCCTACGAACGCCTTCAGACTCGCGGCGCTATTCATATACGTAACGGGAATGACCTTCGCCGACTCGCCCAGCACCTCGGCGATGTGATCCCACGCGGCATATACGTCGTCGGGGTCGGCCATGTCGGCCATGGAGCAGCCCGCTGCCATGTTCGGCAGAATGACGCGCACTTCCGGCCGCGTGAGGATGTCCGCGCTCTCGGCCATGAAGTGCACACCGCAGAAGAGCACGAACTCCGCGCCCTGCTGGTCGGCTGCATGCTTGGCCAGCTTGAAACTGTCACCCGTAAAGTCTGCGTATTTGATCACTTCGTCGCGCTGGTAGTGGTGGCCCAGGATCACGAGCCGCTCGCCCAGCTCCGCTCGTGCTCGCGCGATGCGCCGGTCTAGCTCCTCCGGAGACATCGCCAGGTATTGCCTGGGGATGTCCTGTTGCCAGCTTACGAAGGCCGGCTCATCCGCGAGCGGCACGGGAACTAGCGCGTCCGTGGGACATGTGTCCGGGTCGCTGTATTTCGCCTTCAGGGCTTCGAGGGTCATCGTGGGGCGGTCGACGAGCTGGGGCATTCGGTGTCTCCCGACTTAGTGTCACTCAGACACTAAGTCTCCGTTACACTGTGCCCCGCTCGGACAATGGTGTCAACCCTACACTAAGTCGCCAGCCGAATCTGATATGAAGCGGATACACCCGTCTAACCGCGCCGCCGGCCCCCCGCGTCGCTGGTCACCAACCGCACTCCCCGCATCATTACGAGACCAGCGCCATAGGCCGCCAGGTATCCGGCGACGAGAAACACCGTGAACAGCGCCACCGTGGCCACGAGCAGGGTGTTACCCAGCGGGTCCTCCAGTCGCGCAAAGGCCAGGGATCCCAGGGCATCGCGCTCCCGCAGCACATCCCAGCTGTTCAGCCGCAGAACCCTTCCTATATATATGCCCACGGCGCTCAATGCCAGGACCGCCGTCGAGAGCGTCCAGCCAGCGATGGCCCCGAGTCGTTCGCTCACGATCACCTGAACCAGGTATACGGAAGCGAACCCCAGCAACAGCCCGCCCGCCGCAAAGTTCCCCAGCAGGACGAAGTCGAACCAGAGCGGCACTTGCGTGTCCGGCGCCAGATGGACGTAGTCCGTGACGATGTAGGGGGCGTTCGGAAGAAACACCAGCCACACCGCCAGGCCCGCGCCCAGCAGGATGCCAGGGACATTGGCCCGGTGCGCGGCGAGCAATGTCACCGCGAGCAACAGTGGTATCCAGGCCAGTGCGAGGTTCCAGACCAGGAAGCCGAAATGCGGGTCATCGGTGCGCGCTACACGCACGCGCAACAACGCCAGGGCCATCGCTGACACCGCGCAAAGCACGGCCGCACCCAGCGCCAGTCCTGGCAAACTCACCCGCACCATCAATTCAGTGTACTCGCCGACGCAATCTCAGGCCTGCAACGCCCCCAGGCAGGCTACCCCCGCCACTGTCGCGATCACGCCGATGAGCTGCGGCCGTGCGAGCCGCTCGCGGAACAGGAAGAACGCCGCCAGCGCCGACAATGCCGCGAACTGCGAGCTGATCACTGCCGTCACCGCCACTCCATCTCGCGACCCGATCGCGAACGAGGTGAGCCCCAGGACCTCGCAGACCCCAGCAGCGAGTACGAGTGGCGCAGCCTCTCTCGTCAGTCGAAGGCGCGATCTGAGCGCGAGCGGGACGGCAATCACGAGCGTGCCCAGCAGACGCGCCGGCAGGAGAACCCAGGGCACGGGCAGGTCATCGCTCGCCTGTGCGGTCGCATAGAGCGTGAAGCCAAAAGTCGCCGCCGCCAGCACCGAGAAGAGCGTCGCCATGCCAGTATGCGTGTGCCCATCGTCCGGCGTGTTCCGGTGTGCGGCCGCCAATGCGATGCCTGCCACGATCACGACGAGTGCCGCAGCCTCCAGGGCCGCGAGGTGTTCGCCCGCCGCCACCGCGATCACGGCTGCGAACGCGCCCTCCGCGGATGCGATCGGCGCGATGATGCTCACTTTCCCCAGGCGAAAGGCGCTGAAGATGCACGCCAGCCCCACGAGGTTCGCCACGCCCGCCAGGATCAGCCAGGCAAGCGGGCTCCCGTTCAACTCATCGGGGACATCCGATAACACAACGAACGGCGCGATCAGTGCCAGTCCCACGACCATGATCAGCGCCAGCGCGGGTCCCGCCCCGATCTGCCTGCTCGCGCGCGAAGAGCACAACGTGCCCGCCGCCCAGAACACCGCGGCCCCCAGTCCCCCGACGATCGCACCCATGCCCCTTCAGTCTGTCGGACTCCCGCCTGCGTGCCACCGGCGCGGTACTTACGCGCCTCTACGATTCGGGACGCGCGCGGTCGCGGGACGTGGTAAAATTGTCATGTTCGATTTGAGGGCGCAATGCTACCAGGGGCGCCCGGCGGACATGAGCGCGGAGAGTCCGCTTACCACTCACTGAGTACCCCAAG
>JBKKBS010000274.1:0-6253 GCA_046713815.1 Tepidiformaceae bacterium | reverse complement strand
CGAGGCGAAGTCGCCGTCTAGGCAACCGGCACGAGAAAACAGGCAAAGGCCCGGTGGAAACGCCGGGCCCGTCTTTGCGCGGAACTCTGTAGCCACTCTACGTTCGTCCCATTAGAATACCTGTTCGGATGGACACGCTTTCGCCGACCGAACGTAGTGAACGGATGTCTCGCGTCAGGGGGAAGTCGACAATGCCGGAACTCCGGGTTAGACAAGTGGCACACCGTCTGGGATACCGATTCCGGCTTCATCGTAAGGATCTCCCGGGCAAGCCGGATTTGGTATTTCCCGGCCGGCGAATGGCGCTCTTCGTTAACGGCTGTTTCTGGCATCGCCATGCCGGCTGCACTCTCGCTCGGCTCCCAAAGAGCCGTCTTGAGTTTTGGGAGCCCAAACTCGAAGGCAACAGGCAAAGAGACTTCGAGGTTCATGAGAAGCTTCGCGTCCTTGGGTGGAATCCTGCTGTTATCTGGGAGTGTGAAACCCAATCGCCAACGAATCTGGAGGCATCGATCAGGGCGATTCTAGGAGGCCGTAACTGCGCAGCGTAGAACTGTTCGCCGGTGCTGGCGGTCTCGCCCTTGGGCTGGCACGGGCCGGGTTTCATCATGCCGCCGTGGTCGAATGGGATCGCCATGCGATTTCAACGTTGCGTGCCAACCGAGCCGCCGGGACCGACCATGTGATCCACTGGCCGGTCTCGCAAGGCGATGTGCGTGACTTTCCGTTCGAGCTGTTACCGCCAGAACCCGAATTGCTATCAGGCGGCGTGCCGTGCCAGCCATTCTCCCTCGGAGGGAAACATCGTTCGTCGACTGATGCGCGAAACATGTTTCCCACGTTCGTTGAGGTGGTCCGCACTCTCCGGCCAAAGGCTTTCCTGGTCGAGAACGTCAAGGGGCTTTTGAGGGCAAGCTTCGACCCTTACCTTCAATACATCATCCGAAGTCTTGAGCGGCCTGAGATACTGGCCTCCGGCGATGGATGGACCGAACACGATGTCGCGCTTCAACGTGGACGCCCTTCGCGGGCTGAACTCAATTACACGGTCAAGGTCAAGCTCTTGAACGCAGCCGACTACGGGGTACCCCAGCGGCGTGAACGTGCCTTCATTGTTGGCCTGCGGCGAGACCTCCCACTCGATTGGGAATTTCCACGTCCGACCCATTCAAGGGCGGCGATGCTATTTGACAAGGGAGTTACCGGTGACTACTGGACTCGCCACGGGTTAGCCGACAGCGTTGAACGCGACATCACTCCGGCGATGGCACTTGTCCCGGAACATCTCCCGTGGGTGACAGTGCGAGACGTAATCTCGGACCTACCATCATTTGGCACCGACGAAGCTGATCGCCTTCAACATCGCCTCCAGGTCGGGGCCCGTGCGTATCCAGGACACGCCGGGAGCCCGTTGGACCTTCCAGCGAAAACGCTGAAGGCGGGCGTGCATGGAGTGCCCGGTGGCGAAAACATGGTCGTGCTGAACGATGGGTCTGTTCGCTACATGTCGATCCGGGAGGCGGCGCGCATCCAGACGTTCCCGGACGACTACCAATTTGAAGGCAGCTGGAGCGAGACCATGCGACAGATCGGCAACGCGGTGCCCGTGGAACTCGCCGAGATGCTGGGCGCGTCGCTTGTAACGGCTCTACGCCCGCGTCGGGCCGAGGAGCTGGATCTTGCCGCAGCTTCCCTTTAATCCATTGGACCGGGCTCGCCTGGCGGACTCGATTTCGCGCGCGCTTTTGGAACAGCCGCTACTGGCGCTCCCAGAACCAAAGAAGAAGACGGGGCGATTCCTCGGCGCAGGAGTGTACGCGATCTACTACCTGGGCGACTTCCCGCAGTACGAAGCCATAGCCGGTACTCCCGATGAAGTGTCCGCCGCCAGTCCACTCTACGTCGGTAAAGCGATTCCGAAGGGCGGTAGAATCGGAGGCCTGACCGATTTGTCGGCTGTGAGCGACGCTATGTTCGTACGACTACGGGAACATGCCTCCTCGATTGACTCGGCGATCAACCTTGAACTAGCAGACTTTCGTTGCCGATGGCTGGTCACCGACGACGTATTCATCCCACTTGGCGAAAACCGCCTGATAGATTTGTTTCGACCGGTTTGGAACGTTCGATTGTCCGGATTCGGGAATCATGATCCCGGCGGACGACGACAGGCGCAGTACCGCAGTCCCTGGGATACTGTTCATCCAGGTCGGCGTTGGGCGACCAAGTTGGCCGATTATCCGGAATCCGCGGATCAAATCTGGGAGAGGCTGGCACTTGGGCAAAGCGTTATCGCGGAGTATGACGAAGAGGCACCCCTTGCCGAGGCCGTGAGGGGCGAACCTCGGACTCAACCCTGAGTGGGTGAAGTCCCGATGTGCCGCAGTTTCAGATAGAGCAGCCGCCACGCGATCGTCAGCGCCGAAAGTACCGCCAGCGCCAGCAGCGTCCAGTAGCACTGCCCCGCCACCGTCCCCACCGCCGCCACCAGCGACCGCACGTCCCGCGACCCAAGCCCAAATACCGCATCCATGGCCGTCGCCCTCCCGCCCCCTCGCCCCCCGGCCACTTCGATGGCCTCGGGCAGACTCGCCTCGATCCGCGCGCGGCTGTAAGACACGACGAGCGCTCCTGCCAGCGCGAGTATCCCCACCGTCTCCGCGTGTGCGTGCTCCTCGAAGCGCACCGCATACACCGTCATTCCCGCGAGCATCGCGGCGTCCGCGTAGCGGTCAGTCACCGCATCGAACACTCCACCGAACTTCGTCGCCATGCGCTTGATCCGCGCGACTTCGCCGTCCACTCCGTCAAAGACGCTCGCCGCCTGGATGAGCACGCCCCCCGCGATGTTCCAGCCGCTCGCCACCATCCCCCCCGCCGCACACGCGATCAGCAGGGTGAGCACCGTGAGCACGTTCGGCGTGATGCGCGTACCCGCCAGCATGCGCGCCAGGGGCCGGCTCAACGGCCGGTTCAAATAGCGCGAGATTATGCCGTCATAGTGCATGGCCCCTCACCCCCGACCCCTCTCCACCGCAGTGGACAGGGGAGGCGGTGTTCGGCGCCGGGGCACGTGACAGGTCCCCCGCGGTGTTGAAGTCAGTCGTCTCCATGCCTCAACCTGAACTGGGCCGCCGAATGGGCACGAGATGCTACTCCCCCTCTCCATTGCGATGGAGAGAGGGCCGGGGGGTGACGGCCTCACGCGACCCCCTGCTCGGCCCGTCCGCTCATCAGCTCCTCCGCCATCTCGAGATCCTCCGCGGTGTCGACATCGAACCAGAACGTGCCCGAGACGTCCGCCGCAAACAGCGTGCCCCGGCGCACCAGTTCGCGGAACACCGTCGACAGCTCCGTGTCTTCCGGCGCCGCGTCCACCGCCTCCCAGGCTGACGGGTCGATCACGAACGCGCCCGCGTCGAGCGCGTCGAAGGGCGCGAGCTGCTTGCCGATCGCAGTGACCGTACGGGGATGCTCGCGGCCCAGGGCATCGACCCGGATCCGGGTCGCCTCGTCGATGTCGTGATACGCGGCGGGCCGGAAGTCAGCGGCAACCAGCGAGGCTCCCGGCCGCGCAGTTCCTAATAGACGCTCGATCAGCGGCGCCGTGAGCAGGTGGTCCGCCATCACGAGCAAAAAGGGCTCGCTGCCGACGGCGGCGCGCGCCGCGCGAAGCGAAAGCGACGCCTCGTCGCGATATCGCTCGTTGGAGACGAATCGCAGGCGGAGCGTGACCCCTCCCTCTCGCAGCGCGTCGCGCAACTGCCCCTCACGGTGTCCCACCACCACCACCGCCTCCTCGACGCCCGCGCCGGCCAGGGCCTCGAGCGTATAATGGATGAGCGGCCTGCCACCCACGGGCACGAGCGATTTCGGAAGCGATTGCGTGTGCGCACCAAGGCGGCCGCCATCGCCCGCCGCGAGGATCACGGCGCGCTTCACCGGGAGGTGTTGTTCGTGCGACGGGCTCATCCCCGTATACTACGTGGACGCGCGGATTCCGACTTCACCCCTGCCGCGTACTGCCTGGAGGCCGAACGATCATGTGGCGAACCGTCATCCCCCTCGTCATCCTCTGCGCAATCTTCGAGACCCTCCTCATCTCGCTGTCGATCATCGGGCTCAAGATCTAACCAGCGACGGTTCGCGGTCGACTGAGCGATTTTGTACCGCCGTCGGAAGACGGCGTGATGACAAACGTGGCGCGGCGTTCGACAATCGCACCCATTCCCCCGGAGGCTCCACGCATGACTCTCGAACAAACGCGTCTCGCACCCACCGTCGCCGACGGTGTCATCACCGGCCAGCTCCGCAGCTCCGTCAACAACGCCGCCCGTGAAGCGGGCAGCATCCACGATGACGCGACCGCCTCGAAGCTGGGCTTCCGCGGCGGCACGGTCGCTGGCTCCATCCACATGGAGCTCTTCCCGCCGCTGCTCATGGAAGCCTTCGGGATGCGCTGGTTCGAATCCGGCTCGCTCTCCCTCTACTTCGTCAACGCCACCACCGACCGCGAACCCGTGCGCGCCTTCCTCCGCGAGCCCGCCGACCGGGACCGCGACGGCCAGGTGGACGCGTGGGTGCTGCGCGACGACGGTATGCGCGTGGCTGAGGGCACGGCCGCACTGGGCAACCCCGGCGAACAGACGGCGCTGCTGCGCAAGCCCCTCGACCGCTTCGAGACAGGCAAACTCCGCATCCTCCACGGCGTCGAAGGGGGCACGGAGTTCGCTCCCGTGAAGGTGCGCATCACGCCCGAACAGCAGGCTGTGCGCATGCCCATCATCACGGAGCCGCTCGACTGGTACGACGGCAACTCCCCCTGGGGTGGCGCCATCGCCACTCCCGCGACCATGGTCCAGCTCCTCTACGCAAAAAGCGTCGATACGCTGCGCGGCAGCCTCGGCCCGGCCGTCGGCCTCTTCGGGGCGATCGAACTGCGCAACATCAACGGACCCGTCCTCGTCGACGAGGAGTACACGATCACCGGCCAGGTGGTCGCCGTCGGTCAGAGCCCGAAGACCGAGTACATGTGGTTCGAGACCGGCGCCGACGACGTAAGCGGCAAGCGCGTCGCCGAAATGCGCATGCTCCTCCGCTTCATGAAAGCCTCCAGCCCCAAATACGCGGAATGATTCAACGCGATCACCTCACCCGGAAAAGAGGCGCCGAGCAGTGGAACGAGGCACTGGCCCCTGCGTCAAGTCATACTTCGTGAGCCGCCCCGCCAGGCTTAACATCCGGCAGAAGGGCCGGGGCAAATTCAACTCGATTTGCTCGAGATCCTCCCAGCGGTTCAAGAGCACTTGGAGGACCTTGTGAGGTCGGTCCTCACCGCCCGCGACGAAGACGATTCCGACATTGTTCTCTACGATGAGTCGGACCTCTTCCTCTGACTCCAGCATCGAGATATTCTGCGAGATCACGATATAGCCCTTGGCCCCGACGACCGGTAGCCATTCGCGGTCCTTGGTACCCTTGCGAACGATCGCGTGCGGATTGTTGCTCGGAAACGTTACCTCGGTGCGCGGGAGCCGGATAAGCTGCAACGCACGGGAATTCCGGTACCCAGGTCCTCATCGATGAAGACCCTCACGCTGCCTCGGCGACCACCGTGTAACTTCTGACAACCGCTTCGACGACCTCGGTGCTCACTTCGAAGTCTGACCCGATGTCTTCGATGCTCCAGTCAGCCTTCCATCGTTTCAAGATCGTTTCGACGCGGACGTTGGTGCCTAGCACCGTCAGCCGGCCTGCGGCATGTTCTGGATCGAGCAAAACGGGAACGTCTCGCCCCTGCGGAAAGCAACGCGTTGCGAGGCCATCAGCAGCGTCAAACTCAAACAGGTCCATCGTGTCGCGAAAATCCATCGGCAGGACGAAGCGGCCATCTATGTCGATGGCGAGTTTGCCGGGCCCGGGGTTGCTTCCCTCGAAGTCGTGCATCACATGCCCGCCTTGGACCTTGAACTCCTTGCTTGCGAACGGATGCGGTACACCAAGTCTGCTTCGCGCGAAGTCGTGTGCTTTCCGTAGTCGATTGAGCGGAACGCGCTGGCCTCCCCGTTGCCTGAACCTGGCGACCACGAGGATCTCTGCCAGCTCGAGGAACGACACCTGGGCCACGGTTCCGTCGTCGTGGAAGCCAAAGACCGGCTTCATGCGCCTGTCTGGCCGCCCTGATCCATACAACCAGTTCCTGACGTTCTGGGCGCTCGTGTTCGCCAGGCGAGCCGCCTGGGCAATTGAATAC
>JBKKBS010000273.1:0-2777 GCA_046713815.1 Tepidiformaceae bacterium | reverse complement strand
GACGGTTGCTTTCTGCTACCCTGTCGGGAGCTTCCGGGGGAGTACGGTGTGACGCTGCGGCTCTATTCCACGCTCGGCAACGAGACTCGCGATTTCAAGACGGTGGTCCCCGGGCAGGTGAAGATGTACGTCTGCGGCATCACGCCGTACGACGTCACCCACCTCGGCCACGCCTTCTCCTACGTCCAGTTCGACACGCTCCGGCGCTACCTCTCGCACCTCGGCAACGAGGTCACGTACGTGCAGAACGTGACCGACATCGATGACGACATGATCATGGTCTCCAAGCGCCAGGGCGGGCGTCCGATCCCCGAGATCCGGGACGAGAACGACGCCATCTTCCGCAAAGACCTGGACATGCTGAACGTCCTCCGCCCGAGCGTTTACCCCTTCGCCACGGACCACATCCCCCAGATCATCGAGACCACGCAGCGCATCATCGACGAGGGCTGCGCCTATGCGGTCGATGGCGACGTCTTCTTCGAAGCGGAGGCATTCCCCGGCTATGGGAAGCTCAACGGCACGACCATCGCCGAACTGGCGAAGCGCGAGAACCCCGAGTCGAAGCGTGAATGGAAGAAGCGCGGCCCGCTCGACTTCCTTCTCTGGCAGACAGTCGACCCCGGCGACCCGTCGTGGGAGAGCCCCTGGGGCCCTGGGCGGCCCGGTTGGAGCATCGAGTGCACGGCCATGTCGTGCGAACACCTCGGGCAGCAGATCGACATCCACGGCGGCGGCAGCGACCTGCGCTTCCCCCACCACGAGAACGAGATCGCGCAGGCGGAGGTGGCGAGCGGCAGAGCGCCGTTCTGCGGTTACTGGATGCACAACGGCATGCTCCAGCTCGACGGCGTGAAGATGAGCAAGTCGCTCGGCAACCTGGTGCTCGCGCGCATCCTGATGAAGGAGTTCGAGCCGGACCACCTGCGTCTCTACTTGCTTAGCCACCACTATCGCGCCGACGCCGACTACCGCACGACCGCGCTGCCCGCGCTCGGTGCCCGTTACGGCCGTTTCAAGACCGCCGCCACGGCCGAGGCTGGCCGCGGCGCGAGCGAAGGCGGCGGCGCACTCCGTCGAGCGTGGAGCGAGGCCATGGACGACGACTTTGATGCGCCGCGTGCGCTGGACGTGCTTGACCAGGCTGCGGAACGCGTCTTAGCCGGGAGCGCCGCTGTGGGCGAGCAGGCTGCGCTCCGCGAGTGCCTCGCGGTCATGGGCTTCGCGCTCGCGGGCGCAAAAGGCCCGGCCACCGGCTACTACGAGACCTCGCTGTAAGCGCGAGGATCAGATCGCGGCGACGCCTCGCTCGACCGCGCCGATGACGCCAGCGTCCTTGAGTTCCCGCAGCCGCGCTTCAGGGATGCCCAGTCCCTGGAGGACCGGCATCGTGTCCACGCCAAGCTCGGGCGCCGGCGAGCCGACCCGCCCGGGCGTCTCGCTCAACTGGATGTGCAATCCCACAACCTTGTGCCGGCCGAAGCGAGGAAGATCCTGCTCAACGATGTAGCCGTTCGCGATGGCCTGTTCGTCGTCCGCGAGGGCGGCGTAGTCCTGGACGATCGACGCGGGCACGTCGCACTCACGCAGCCGCGCCAGCCAGTGCGCCGATGTGTTCGACCGGAAAGCGGGTTCGAACAGCGCTTCAAGCTCGTCCTTGTTGGCCTGGCGGAGCGCACCCCGCGAGAAGCGCTCATCGTCCGCAAGACCGTCCAGTCCAAGCGCCCGGGTGAGCCGCGGCCAGAATTTTTGGTCCAGGGCAACGACCATCACCCAGCGGTCGTCCGAGCACTGGTAATGGCCGATGGTCGCGTTCGCGCGGAAAGGCCGAGGGTGCTCGGCGCCGGTGTGCAAGGTGTGCAGGATCTCGGGCGCCTGGAGCGCAATCTGCGTCCCAAGGAGCGAGCACTCCACGCGTTGGCCCTGGCCGGTGCGCTCTCGCGCGAAGAGCGCCGTCATGATCCCGAAGGCAAGGTTCATCGCGCCGCTCTGGTCGGCTACGCCTGGATACGGGATCGCGGGAGTGCTTCCTGGGCCGCCGCCTGAGTGTTGAGCGAAGCCGGAGTGGGCCTGGGAGATCTGGTCGAACGATGGGAAGAGCGCCAGCGGGCCCTTCGTGCCCCAGCCCGTCGCCTGTGCATAGATCACGCGCGGGTTGCGTTCGCGGAACTGCTCATAGCCGAGCCCCCAGCCCTCCATCGTCCCCGTGCGGAAGTTTTCCACCACCACGTCGCAGGTGGCTCCCAATGCGAGCGCCAGGTCCCGGCCGCGTTCGTCCCGGAGGTCGATGCAAACGGATTGCTTGCCCCGGTCGATCGCTTCCCAGAAGGCGCTGAAACCGTCGGCCTCCCGCCACATGCGACGGCCGAAGTCGCCGCCGTTCGGTTCTTCCACCTTGATCACCTCGGCGCCCATGTCGGCGAGCATGACGGTGGCGAAGGGGCCTTGTTGGTAGCGTGTGAAGTCGAGGACGCGGATGCCGTCGAGGGGTGTGGACATGGATGCAGTCTACCCTATCGTGTGATGAGTGAGACAGGATGGGAGCCGCCCGGCGGACAGTGGGAGGAGCGTCCTCCAGCTGCGCAGACGCCGAGCACGCGGCCTCGATCGGGGGCGAAGCTCCGCAGGCTCCGCTACTGTAGGTCGAGCGCCCCGGCGTGCACCAGTCGATGGCCGAGCATATCGACCGCCGCGGGAATCATCTCGAGAACCGTGTACCCAATCAGCGCCTCATATCGCGCGTCTGCAACGGGTTCCATCTCCACGAACAGGACCTC
>JBKKBS010000272.1:0-3448 GCA_046713815.1 Tepidiformaceae bacterium | reverse complement strand
GGCCAAGGCCGAAGCCGCCGGGCAACAGTTGGAGGCGTACCTCATGCGCGTCATCGACGAGCGCCGCGAGGAGCCCCGGGAAGACCTCATCACGGCACTCATCCGCGCCGAAGAGAACGGCGACGTCTTCAACGATGAGGAGATCCGCACGATGATCGGCTTGCTTCTCGCGGCCGGGAACGTGACCACCACCGACCTGCTGGGCAACGGCTTAAAGAACCTGCTCCAGCATCCGGATCAGGTGGAGCTGTTGCGCAAGGAGCCCGGCCGCATCGTCAACGCGGTCGAGGAGATGCTCCGCTTCGAGGGTCCCGTAACATACTCCGGACGGATCACCCCGGACGACCGGGAAATTGCGGGGTGTCCGGTTGCGAAGGGCTCGTCGATCACCGTTGCGCTCGGCGGCGCGAACTATGATCCACGGCTGCACAAGGACCCGCACACATTCGACATAACGCGCGACGACGTCGACCACGTCGCCTTCGGCGGCGGACGCCGTTACTGCATCGGTGCACCGCTCGCCCGGCTGGAGACCCAGATCGGCGTGATGACGCTGCTTTCGCGCTTCCCGAACCTGCGCCTCGCCGAACAAGAACTCACGTGGAAAACCGTGCCCGGTTTCCGGGGGCTCGAATCGCTGATCGTATTGACGTAGGCCCTCGACCGTTCACCGGTGATGGGGACGGTCGAGGACTGGCCAATCACCATCCGCTCTCGCCTGCGCGTGCGGCACGGATCGTCGCTTCGGTTACCGTGTCTCGATGTGCTCCTTGACGGCGCTCATCAATTCGGGCGATGGCTCCATGCCGTGGGTCTTGGCGTGCTCGGCGGCGAGCCGCATCAGCTCCTCCTCCGTTTCGGCTTCGACGATGTGGCCACAGCCGGAGGCCGGGTTGACTTTGCCGCAATCGATGATCTTCAAGTTGATTCTCCTGGTGCACGGGTGCACACGGGAATTGTACGCGAAGGAGAGCCGCCCCCGGGGAGGGTCGACTCTCTCTTTACGCTGCGCTCCAGGCCAGGCAGGTGGCGGCCGTTGAGCGATCAGGCCACACTCGCGACGAACTCACCGACTGCGGTGCTGCTTACCTCACCGTGCGGAAGAACGAGCGGATGTCCTCCACCAGGAGCTGCGGTTGCTCCATCGCGGCGAAGTGGCCACCGTGCGGCATCTCCGTCCAGCGAGTGATGTTGTAGCGCGGTTCGAGCCAGTTCCGGGGCGCGTTCCAGGGCTCCTTCGGGAACACGGCGATGCCCGTCGGCACGTCCACCTTCGGGTACTGGAAGGCAGCCGTGTCACGCCGCGCCTCGTAGTAGATGCGCGCGGCGCTGGCAGCGCTGTTCGGCGCCCAGTAGAACATCAGGTTCGTCAACAGCGCGTCCTTCGAGAATGCCGACTCCACGTCACCCTCGCAGTCACCCCATGTCCGGAACTTCTCCACCACCCACGCCGCGAGACCAGCGGGCGAATCCGACTGGGCGACGGTGAGCGAATCGGGCTTTGTCCCCTGGACGTTGCTGTATCCCGTCTCCTGTGCCTGGAACGCGTTGCGGCGGTCGAGGTGGGCCTTGTCGGCGTCGGTCATCTCCGGGGGCGGGCCGCCAATCGCGAAGTTGAGGTGCGCCGACGCGACATGGTCAGCGTGGGCGGAGGCCATCTTCGCGGAGATGATGCCTCCCCAATCGCCGCCCTGCACTCCATACCGCTGGTAGCCGAGTTCGTCGGCCATGAGGCGGTCGAACGCCGCCGCGATACGTGTGATCCCCCAGCCGCGATCCCTGGGCTTGCCACCGAAGCCGAAGCCGGGAAGCGCCGGCACAATCAGGTCGAAGGCGTCCGCCGGGTCCCCGCCATGGGCTGCCGGGTCGCTGAGGGGCCCGAGGAGTTCAAGAAACTCGATGATCGAGCCGGGCCACCCGTGGATGAGCATGAGTGGATACGGCTTCGGGCCCTTGCCGTGTGCGACGAGGTAATGGAGGTCCACGCCATCGACTTCGCAGAGGAAGCCCGGCCACTCGTTGATCGCGGCTTCGTGCTTCCGCCAGTCATAGCCGGTTCGCCAGTAATCGCAAAGCTCGCGAATGTAGGCGACGTTCGCGCCATAGTCCCAGCCCGCATCGTCGAGTGGCTCTGGCCAGCGTGTGCGGGCGAGGCGATCCTTCAGGTCGTCGAGGACGGTGTCGGGCACATGAATGGAGTACGGGCGTGGCGGCATAGCGCAAATATACGCGCTCCTCGAGCACACGGCGTCACCGCTCCCAATCTTGCGATCTCGCGCGTACGATTCGGGCACAACTCCCGGAGGCACAGAGATGAGGCTCGAACAGGTGAAGACGGTCGGACAGCTCGGCGGCGGCATCATGGGCGGGGGCATCGCCCAGGTCCTCGCCCTTGGCGGCTACGAAGTGCTTGTGCGCGACATCAACGAAGAGGTCATCGATGCAACTCGCGACTCCATCATGGACGGCAAGTGGGGCATCAAGCGCGGCGTCGAACGCGGCAAGATCCCGTTCGACGAGGCGGTGGCGGCGATGGACCGTATCACCTTCACCACGCGCCTTGAAGATCTGCGCAACGTCGACTTCCTGATCGAGGCCATCCCCGAGAAGCTGGAACTCAAGCAGCAGGTATTCGTCGACCTCGACGCACTCGTGAAACCCACGGCCATCTTCGCGAGCAACACGTCTGGCTTTGCCATCGCGGATGTCGCCCGCGACGTCTGCGAGGCGCGCAGGCCGCTGTTCGTGGGCATGCACTTCTCGAACCCGGTCACGACGATGCGCATGTGCGAGGTCATCTACACGCCCGAGACCAGCCAGGACACGATCGACGCCACGAGAGGCCTCGCCGAGGCCGCGGGCAAGGCCGTGTCCATGGTCAAGGACACGCCCGGCACGTACGGCTTCATCCTCAACCGCGTCTTCGGCGCCGCCTACCGCGAGGCGAAGGCGATCGTCGATGCCCGCATTGCCACGCCGGAGGACGTCGACAAGGCCATGGTCACCGGACGCAACTGGCCGGCTGGCTTCTTTGGCAGCCGCGGAGGCATCGGCAAGGAGTGGTAAGATTCACAATGTGACTGCTGAACCTTCCTCCCCAAGGCCGCGTGGCCGCACCCGCTCTGGCCGAATCCCCGACCAGGAGGCTGGCCTGCGCCTGATCGAACAGTGGGCAAACGACGAACAGTCGGCGGCGGAGCAGATCGAGACCCTGGAGTTCCTCATGAAGGCGCTCAATGAGTCGAAGCCCCAACGACCGCCCTTTCCGTGACGACGCTTCTGCTTCTCGACTCAGGACCGCTCGGGATGGCAGCGACCCTCGGCTCCGAGCGGACTTACGTGGCTGGCTCGCGACCACTCGCCGGGCCGCAACGCTCGTAATTCCTGAGGTCTGCGATTTCGAGGTGCGGCGCGAACTGATCCGCGCGCGAAAGGACCAGTCCCAAGC
>JBKKBS010000271.1:0-3163 GCA_046713815.1 Tepidiformaceae bacterium | reverse complement strand
GCCTCGAACGCCTCGAACGTGAGCGCACTGGCATTCGTTCGCTCAAGGTCGGCCACAACCGGGTCTTCGGGTACTACATCGAGGTGACGGGTTCGAACACGAGCCTCGTCCCGGAGCACTACCAGCGCCGCCAGACGCTCGTCGGCGCCGAGCGCTACGTGACGGAGGAACTGAAGGAACACGAGTCGCGCCTCGTCGGCGCGCGCGACCGCCTCGTCGAGCTGGAGCGGCAGGCCTTCTCGCAGCTCCTCGAATCGCTCGCCGCCAACCTGGGCGACCTCCAGTCCGTGGCGGAAGCGGTGGCCCTCATCGACCTCGTGCTCGGCCTCGGACGCGTCGCCAGCGCGAACGGGTACGTGCGGCCCGCATTCAACGACGGCGAGCGCGTGCGTCTCATCGCGGCGCGCCATCCAGTGGTCGAGGCCGCGCTTGGCGCCGGCCGCTTCGTCCCCAACGACTGCATCCTCGATAGCGACTGCCAGGTGATGATTCTCACCGGGCCGAACATGAGCGGCAAGAGCACCTACCTCCGCCAGGTTGCGCTCATCGCCCTGATGGCGCAGGCGGGCTCGTTTGTCCCCGCCGCCGAGGCGGAGCTGCCACTCTTCGACCGCATCTTCACGCGCATCGGCGCCCAGGACGACCTCGCCGCGGGACAGTCCACCTTCATGGTGGAGATGGTGGAGACCGCCAACATCCTTCACCAGGCGACGCCCGCCTCGCTCGTCATCCTCGACGAGGTCGGCCGGGGCACGAGCACGTTCGACGGCATGGCGATCGCCCGTGCCGTCGTAGAGTTCCTCCACAACCGCAAGGAGGTGGCCGCCCGCACACTCTTCGCGACGCACTACCACGAGCTCACGGCGCTCGCCGATCTGCTGCCGCGCGTGAAGAACGCGCATGTGGCCGTGCGGGAGGAGGGCGGCGATGTTGTCTTCGAGCACCGCATCGTCCCCGGGCCGAGCGACCGCTCCTACGGCATCCATGTCGCGCGCCTCGCCGGCCTCCCCTCCGCCGTCGTCTCGCGCGCCGAGCACCTTCTTGTCGAGCTGGAAGGCGCTCGCCACCTGGCTGCCCCCGTGCGCCGACCAAACGACGGCAGCCATGACACGCTCCAGGGCTCGTTCTTCGCCGAGCCGTCGGCGCTTGAGGCGGCCGTCGCGACCATCGACCCCGACGGCCTCACGCCGATCGAAGCGATCCAGAAACTCTACGAACTGCGAGCTCTCGCTTATCCCAATGGCAACGGCAACAGGGTGTCATGACCGCCCCGCCCTCGGACGCGGTCGAGAGCAAGCGTGGGATCCGCGTCCTCGCGCCGGAAGTGTCGTCCCGCATAGCAGCGGGCGAGGTGATCGAGCGCCCCGTGTCCGTAGTGCGGGAGCTGCTTGACAACGCCATCGATGCGGGAGCGTCGCGTATCACGCTCGAGGTGGAGGACGGCGGCATCGGCCTTATCCGCGTCACCGACAACGGCCGGGGCATTCCCCCCGAGCAAGTCGAGTTGGCTTTCGAGCGGCATGCCACCAGCAAGATCGTGGGCATGGCCGACCTCGGGCACGTGCACACGCTTGGATTCCGGGGCGAGGCGCTCCCGTCGATTGCCGCGGCGGCGGACGTGGAGATCGTATCGCGCGCCGTGGGTGAGCCGGTGGGCGTGCAGGCGGTGCTCGTAGATGCGCGTGTCGTGCGCCGGTCCGCACGTCCGTCGCCCGAGGGCACGAGCTTCGCCGTCCGCGAGCTCTTTGGCCGTCTTCCAGCGCGGCGCAAGTTCCTCTCTTCGATTGCATCCGAGTCGCGAGCGATCACGACGCTCGCGACGCATTACGCGCTTGCCTATCCGGGCATCGCCTTCCAGTTCAGCAGCCACGGCCGCCGCGTGCTTGGCACGTCTGGGGACGGCTCGCTACGCCACGCTTTCGCCGCCGTCTACGGCGCCGAGAACGCCGCCGTCATGCTCGATGTCGACCATACTATCGACGGGATCGGGGTATCGGGCCTCGCGGGTCCGCCCTCGCTGCATCGTGGCAACCGCGCGGCCATCTCCGTCTTTGTGAATGGCCGCTGGGTCCAGAGCCGGCCTCTGATCTTCAGCATCGTCGACGCCTACCAGTCGCAGCTCCCGATCGCGCGGCACCCCATCGCGGCCATCAACATCGCCATCGGCGACGACGATATCGACGTGAACGTCCACCCCGCGAAGGCGGAGGTGCGCTTCCGCGACGAGCGTGGCGTGGGCCGGGCCGTGCGGATGGCGGTCGGGGCCGCGCTGGAGTCGTCGAGCCCGGTGCGCTGGTTCGCATCAGGCGCGCCGCTGGACGTCGACCTGCCGGCACCGGCGTTACCTTCGCTGCGCTCCCGCCTGGAGCCCCAGGGCTTGCGGCCACCTCAGCCGTCGCAGACGCGGATCGATTGGCGCCCGAGCCTTCCTCCGGGGCTGCCCGAGGCGCCGGGCGGAACGCGGGCCGAGGGGGAGGCGCCGCGCACGCACCGCGAGGTTCTGCCGTTGCTGCGCGTCGTCGGGCAGATGGCCGCTACCTACGTTGTCGCGGAAGGCCCGGACGGCATGTACCTCATCGACCAGCACGCGGCCCATGAGCGCGTCGTCTTCGACCGCGTCGTCAGGGCCCGCGCGGAGGGAGCGGCGACGGCAAGCCAGCCCTTGCTCGAGCCGCTGCTACTGGAGGTGGACGTGCCTCGTGCCGCCGCGCTCGCCGAGCACGCCGAACACTTGCGTGCGCTCGGCCTCGAGGTGGAGCCGTTCGGCGAACTTACCTACCTCGTGCGGGCCGTTCCCACGGGGATCGGCGACATCGACCTCGCGGGCGTACTCATGCGCTTTCTCGACCAGCTCGGCACGGACCGTCGAGTCACCGATCCTTTCGCCCGCGCCGCGGCGACGGTCGCTTGCCACGCCAGCGTGCGCGCCGGCCAGGCCCTTGCCCTCGAACAGATGCGCCAGCTCGTCGCCGACCTGGAGCGCACGGAGAGTCCCCGCACCTGTCCCCACGGCCGTCCCACGCTCGTGCACGTCGGCGTCGAGGCGATCGAACGCCAGTTTGGCCGGAAGTAACTTCATGGATCAGTTTTCCGTTCGACTTGACGCGGCAACCAAAACCGTCGATGCGTACTCGACTTTCCGTCTGCCGTTCGAGCCCAAAGG
>JBKKBS010000270.1:0-4444 GCA_046713815.1 Tepidiformaceae bacterium | reverse complement strand
CCGGTGACCTGCCAGCCGCAGAGCCCCTCCCGTAGGGTCTCGTGCACCGTGTCCTCGACTGCTTTGAAAAACGCCAGCGGCATGGTTCCAAGCACCTGCCGGTCGAGCCGGAAGTCCACTCCAGTGTTGGGCGCCGCGGGCTCGATGCGCAGTCCGACCGTTGCGAGAAACGGATTTGGCGGCACGCGGAAAGTCTCGACGGCCGTACCTGCACCTATCGGCCGCTCGATGCAGATCGTCGTCGTCTCGCGGAACTGCACGTCGATGTTGAAGTCGTTCGCCAACGTCGCCTGGATGACCTCTTTCTGCACCTCCCCGTAGAGCGAGACGAATAGTTCTTGCCGGGTGTCGTCCTGTCGCAGGTTGATCAGTGGGTCCTGTTCGGCGAGCTGAACGAGCGCAATATAGAGCGCGCCTTTGTCGGCGGGGCGGCGGGGAACGATGATCGATTCCAGTGTCGGCGGGGCGAAGTGGTGACGCTCCGGTGTCGTCCGCGAGATGCCGAGGCTATCGCCGATCTGGACATCGCCGAGTCCCCAGAGCTTTGCAATCTGCCCCCCGCCGACCCACGCACGCTGGACGGCCGAGCCGCGGTCGAACACGTTGATCGCGGTGACCTTTCGTTCGCTGCCCGGGCGGAAATGCAGCCGATCTCTCGTCCGCACTGTTCCTGAGAACATCCGGACGTAGGCGGCTCTCTCCCCGGACGGACCGCGTTCGACCTTGAAAATCGTTCCCGAAACGGGGCCATCGAGATCGCCTTCGAGAGCGGGCAGCAGCTCCGTGATACCGGCCGCCAGCGCATCCACCCCGGCGCCCGTGATTGCCGAGCCGAAGAATATGGGATGCACCACCGCTCGCTTTGACTGCGCCGCAAGCTCGCCACGGAGTTGCCCGTACGAGACCCTGGCCCTGTCGTCGACCAACGAGGCCAGGAAGGCATCATCGCGGTCGGCCAGCAGGTCGCCCAGCCTGGACGTGAAGGCAAAATCGGCCGCGCCAAAAGGCATGAATTCAGGGCTGCGCGTGCCGATGCCCCGTGCCGATCCCATCGGGATTATTGCCGGCGTCAGTTTCTCGGAAATGTCCCGCAGCACGCGTTCATAGTGAGCGCCACCGCGGTCGATCTTGTTCACGAAAATGAGAGTGGGAGTGCGCAGCCGCTGCAGCGCCCGCATCAACACGCGAGTCTGTGACTGCACGGCCTCCACTGCCGAGATCACCAGCACGGCGCCGTCGAGCACGCTCAACACCCGTTCTACCTCGGCAATAAAATCCGGGTGGCCGGGCGTGTCGATCAGATTGACGGTGACGTCGTCGATGACAAACGACACAACGGCGGACTTGATCGTGATACCGCGTTGCCGTTCCAGCGCCAGGGAGTCGGTCTGGGTGCTGCCGCTATCGACGCTGCCGATCTGGTCGATGACTCCGGCGGCGTAGAGCAACCGCTCGGTGAGGCTCGTTTTACCGGCGTCTACGTGCGCCAAAATCCCCAGGTTCAAGATTCGCATTGAGCATCATGTCCTCTGTACAGGTGACGATTACCGTCTGGATGGACATGAAAGCTCGGCGCATTTCCTTCTCCTTGGCCGCTCGGCTGCTATATGGAGCGTAGCAAATCACGGCTCCGGAGGGAAACCGATTTGGGACGGACAGAGTTTCGCGCGACGAATCGCGAGGCGCCTGGCCAGGCCGAGCGCGACGTCAGTGAGCATGCAACGTTTTAGGTGGCATGGGAGGTCCGAATTCGTGACTACTCGCGCAGGCCGCGGGCGATGAGCCAGAACCGCTGGATCGCCGTCAGGTGCGAGAGTACGGCCAGGATCCACATGCTGATCCCCAGCCAGCCCGTCAGCAGGCCGATACCCAGGAGCGCCACGCGTTCCTGGCGGCGAAAGAAGCCTTCGCGCATGGCCAGGCCATTGATCTCCGCGCGCGCCCGCATGTAACTCACGGCCACGCTGCCCAGGACGGCGGCGTACGTCACTCCCGCCTGCACGTACTCGCCCCGGTTGCCGAAGTACCACGCGCAACCGCCCAGCACGATCGCCTCGCTCGCCCGGTCTAGCACTGCGTCGAAGACCGCACCGTAGGGCGTCGCCTGGTTCGTCGCCCGCGCCACGGCGCCGTCTACCATGTCGAGCGCGCTGAAAAACAGGTAGACAATCCCCGCCCACAGCAACTCGCCGCGACCGATGAGCACGGCGGCGCCGATATTACCGCCGAGGCCAATGAGCGAGATGCCGTTGGGCGTGATGCCGGTACGCGCGACCGAACGTCCAATGCGGTTCGAGAGCCCGGGGGGCATACGCCGCGGCAGGACCTCCCAGGCGGGCATCAGGCCACGTCGACGGGTTCGGAGAGACGGTGTTTCCGCCGTGTGCGGCTCTCGGCCACCTGCTCCCGCTCGTAAAGCAGCCGTTCGTAGTACGACAGCACGCGGTGCGCAACGTTGTCCCAACTGTAGTGCGCTGCCAGCGCCTGGCCTCGCACCTTGAAGGCAGCCCGTTGAGCGGGGTTGCGCAACAGCCGCAATACCGCCGCCGCCAGCGCCTCGTCATCCTTGGGCGTCACCAGGAGCCCTTCAAGTTCCGTAGTCAACACCCCCGCGAAGCCTTCAATGTTGCTCGCCACGACCGGGACGCCCGCCGCCAGTGCCTCCAGCAGCACATACCCCTGGCTCTCGTTGCCAGTGTTCGGCGCGCAAAAGACCATCGCGCTCTGGTGGTAGCGCGGCAGCTCCTCATACGGGACGTGCGACCGGAAGACCACGTCCGGGAACGGCCGCATGAGGTGCTCGTACCTCGTGAAGTCTCCGGCGCCCACGACGATCAGGCGCGTGTTCTTTTCCTGCTGACGTATTTGCAGATAAGCGCGGAGGAGGTACTTGAGTCCCTTGCGCTTCTCTGGCCGCCCAACAAAGAGGATGTTGCGGCTTCCGTCCATGAACTCCGGCAGCGGCTCCCGAGGCTCTGAAAAGTGCTCGTAATCGATTCCGTTCGGGATGATGTTGAAGTAGCCCGCGAAGTACCGGTCAACGAGCCCCACGGCGGCCGGGGAAACAGCGATTTTCCCGTCGAGCTTGCGGAACCAGCGCCGCGTCAGGCTCGTCGTGTAACTGTAGAAGCGGTTGCCGCCATCCTTGGCTGCATGAAATGTGCCCACGTTCGCTGCCGACGAATAGCGCAGGAAGTGGTAGGGCAGCAATGGCATCAACGGCTCATGCAGGTGCACCACATCGAAGTTGCCTTCGGCCAGGGCCGCCTTCACGTCCGGTGAACTCCATGTGAAGCTGATGCGCGCGACCGACCCGCTGACGCGCACGTTGCGTGGCTTGCCCATCACCACGCACTCATGAGCGACCGCCGCCGGATCCGAGGCAGGGGCGAAGACCGTCACCTCATGGCCCCACTCCCGGAACAATTCCGCAAGGTGGCGAATGTGCGTCTTCACGCCACCCTCCACGCACCAGTCGTAGGGCGAGACCATCGCGATCTTCATTTGTGGCGACCCATTGGTTGCCTCGGGCGGAGCATTTTGCGCGGTGTCGCCGCGTACCCCCACACCAGCCCCGCAAGCGTCCGCCCCACGCCCACTTCGAGCAATCCGGCGTACGCCGCGGTATGTGCGCTCACCCGTCCTGCTGCCAGTGCCGCCCTGAGGTCGTTACTTGTCTGCCCGTCGAACTCCGTCCACCCGCTGCCGACGTGCGCGAGGTGGTGTGCGTCGGAGCCTCCGGTCTCCGCGAGCTTCCAGGCCGCGTTCAGCCGCCGCGCCTTCGCCGCGGTCAATCGGCCCGCGGGCGAGGGGTTCGCCGTCTCAATCCCGTCGAAGGTCACGCCCGGCTCCTGATACGCCTGTATGCGCTCGATGGTGCGGCGGCTTAACGACCGCGTGAGCCAGCTCATCGGGTGCGGGATGACCGCGAGCCCGCCCTGGCCGTGGATGTCTTCCAATGTGCGGTCGATGCTCCGGAAGCTCTTCGGGCACCGTTCCACGAACAGCGCGACGAGGTGTCCTTGCAGCGTCGTAACCTCTGCCCCCGGGATAACTTCGACGCGCAGGCCGCGCCTGGCCGCCGTCTCTCGCCCTCGCAGCCCGCCGCTGGCGTCTTCGTGATCCGTGATTGCGATCACGTCCAGGGCGAGCTGTTCCGCCCGCTCGACTACCTGCTCGACGGTGCACAGGCCGTCCGAGACGCGCGTGTGGATGTGCAGGTCTGCTCTACCCACAGTCGTGCACCCTCCAGAAGTCTTCGAGTACAGCCCACTGCCCCGGCTCGCGCCGCAAGTGCGCCTCCAGGATCTTCGCGAAACGCTCAGCGGCCACGCGAACGTCTTCGTCTTCGTGGTCCGTGCAGGGCACGCGAAAGGGCTCTTCGATGAACAGTTCGAAGTGGTCGCGGCGGGACCGCGTCGTGAACATGGGCACAACGAGCGCG
>JBKKBS010000269.1:0-8824 GCA_046713815.1 Tepidiformaceae bacterium | reverse complement strand
TGCCCATGGAGTCTGTGCCCATGATCATGCCGCGGCGGGCGTTAATGTCGCCCACGACGGCGCCGAAGTAGTCCTCGGGACAACGCACTTCGACCTTCATGATCGGTTCGAGGATGACGGGGCCGGCGCGCCTCACGGCTTCCTTCACGCCAATAGAGCCAGCGTTCTTGAATGCCATTTCCGAAGAGTCGACCGCGTGCATGGAGCCGTCGAGGAGCGTGACTTTGACGTCGAGCACCGGGTAGCCAGCGAGGATGCCGCCCTGGAGGGCCTCCTTCACTCCTTGCTGCACGGGATTGATGTACTGCTTGTCGACGGAGCCGCCCACGATCTTGTTTTCAAAGACGAAGCCCTGTCCCCGTTCGAGTGGTTCGATCTCAAGTTCAACGACGCCGTATTGGCCGCGTCCGCCTGATTGGCGGACGAAGCGGCCTTCGGCCCGGGCGCGCTTCGTGATCGCTTCGCGGTAGCTCACCTGCGGGCGGCCAACGTTCGCGGAGACCTTATGTTCGCGCAGCATGCGGTCCACGATCACTTCAAGGTGGAGCTCACCCATGCCGGAGATGAGGGTCTGGCCCGCCTCTTCGTCGAAGGTCCAGTGGAACGTGGGGTCTTCCTCGGACATTTTCATGAGCGAATCGCCCATCTTGTCCTGGTCTTCCTTGCTCTTGGGCTCAAGGGCGACGCGGATGACCGGCTCGGGGAAGGTGATGTTCTCGAGGATGACCGGGCGATCCTGCTCACAGATGGTGTCGCCCGTGAACGTCTTTTTCAGGCCCACGCAGGCAGCGATGCCACCGGCATACACTGCCTCGACTTCCTCGCGCTGGTTCGCATGCATGCGCAGGAGACGGCCGATGCGTTCGCGCTCGCCCTTGGTCGAGTTGTAGATATTCTCGCCGGACTTGAGCACGCCGCTATAGACGCGAACGTAGGCGAGGCGACCGACATAGGGGTCGGACACAATTTTGAATGCGATGGCGCTAAGCGGCTCGCTGTCATCGGGGCTGCGGAAGACTTCCCCACCGTGCTTTGGATCGACGCCCTTCACGGGCGGAATGTCGACCGGGCTCGGCAGGTAGTCGATGACCGCATCGAGCATGAGCTGGACACCCTTGTTCTTGAGGGCGGAACCACAAAGCACGGGGTAAACGAGATTGGCGAGCGTGGCCCGCCGGATAGCCGTCTTCAATTCGTGCGTGTTGACCGGGTGGCCTTCGAGGTAACTGATAGCGATCTGGTCGTCGACGTTGCCGATGCCTTCGACGAGGGTATCGTGCGCGGCGGCGGCGGCTTCCTTGAGATGCTCAGGGATGTCATGGCGCTCGGGCTTGTCACCCTTATCGCCGCCGAAGCGCCACCAGCACATCTCCACGAGGTCGATGCAGCCGTCGAAGTCGGCTTCAGCGCCGACGGGAATCTGGATCGGCACGGGGTTGGCGCCCAAGCGGTCAATCATCATGTCGATCGTGCGCTGAAAGTCCGCGCCGGTGCGGTCCATCTTGTTGACGAAGCACATGCGCGGCACAGCGTAGTGGTCGGCCTGGCGCCAGACGGTCTCGGACTGCGGCTCCACCCCGGCCACGGCATCGAACACAACCACGCCCCCGTCAAGCACGCGCAGCGAGCGTTCGACTTCGGCCGTGAAGTCCACATGCCCCGGGGTGTCGATGATGTTGATCGTGTGGCCATTCCACTCGGCGGTGGTGGCGGCGGCAGTGATCGTGATCCCGCGCTCGCGCTCCTGCTCCATCCAGTCCATGGTGGCCGTGCCCTCATGGACCTCCCCGATCTTGTAGGTCACACCGGTGTAATAAAGGACGCGCTCGGTCACGGTCGTCTTGCCCGCATCAATGTGAGCAATAATCCCGATGTTCCGGATACGTTCGATTTCGACAGGACGTGACATGACTTACTGAATACCCCTGGGGCTGGATGGCGGTGTGCCTACCAGCGATAGTGGACGAAGGCGCGGTTGGCCTCCGCCATGCGGTGCGTATCGTCTTTGCGCTTGATTGCGACGCCGGTGTTGTTGGCTGCGTCCAGCAATTCGGATGCAAGCTTCTCGGACATCGAGCGGCCGTTGCGGGCGCGCGCCGAGGTGAGGATCCAGCGCATCGCCAGGGCGATGCGGCGGTCCGGTCGAATCTCAACCGGCACCTGGTAGGTAGCGCCGCCCACGCGGCGGGGCTTCACTTCGAGGACGGGAGTCGTGTTGCGCAGGGCCTGGCCGAACACGTCCAGCGGATCGCGCCCGGTCTGGCCCTGCACGCGATCGAAGGCGCCATAAATCACCCGCTCGGCGGTGGATTTCTTTCCACGCGTCATGAGCTTGTTGATCATCACCTGCACCTGCACGTTGTTGTAGCGCGGGTCGGGCGGTATTGGGCGCCGTTCAGGACGGTTGCGTCGCGCCATGGCTCAGTTCTCCCGGTTTGCGGTGGACGTGATAAAGCCGGTCTATTTACGACCGGCTGTCTGGGCATTCTTGCGAGTGCCGTATTTGCTGCGCCCCTGCTTGCGGTTGTTGACACCGGTCGCGTCGAGTGCGCCACGGACGATGTGATAGCGGACGCCGGGGAGATCCTTGACGCGGCCGCCGCGCACGAGCACGACAGAGTGTTCCTGCAGGGTGTGGCCTTCGCCAGGGATGTAAGCGGTCACTTCGATGCCGTTCGTGAGACGCACACGGGCCACCTTACGGAGGGCGGAGTTCGGTTTCTTCGGAGTTTGCGTACGCACCTGGGTACAGACGCCACGCTTCTGAGGTGAGCCGCGGCCTTCCGATTTCGACATACGGTTGGTATGCGAATTGAACGAAAAGAGCAGCGCGGGTGCGCCGGACTTCTTCGCCTTCGGCTTGCGGCCCTTGCGGACCAACTGGTTTATGGTCGGCATTCCTGCTTCCCTCTGCGATTGGCGGCGTCGGAGGCAACTGGCCCCCAGGCCTGTGGAAGGACGAACCTTCGGTCTGAATTCTGGGCACGAAAACAGGCCGAAAAGCCTGTTCGTGAACAGCGTCCCGGGCCTCAAGGTGGGGCCGGAACCGTCTTCAAGCACTCAGCTTCGCGACCTGGCGAACTCGCACAAAGCCGGCCAGTCAATAAGCGTCGAATAGGAAGAGTATCACAGGCGGAAGCAGTGTCAACTTTACGGCGCCGGCGCGGGGCTGGGCTGTTAGCTGTTGGCTATCGACCGTTCACGCCCGTCCGGACTGTCCGTTGCCGGCTGTTCCTGTACGCTGCAGGGTTCGCTTCAGGCTCCAACTGCACGCTGACAGCCCCCGGGTGAACGGCCGCACTCAACTGCCACCGAACCGTACGGGGCCGGGGCCTGAGCGCGCCAGAGCGGCATCCGTATCTGTAGGTAGGCGCTCTTCCTGACCAGGGGCGCGCCTGGCGACATTGTCCTCCCCGTCGCACTTGGGGGCGTGGCTCGGCTCATCCCCGGCTACGCCCCCAAACTCTTTACAGCCGAAAGTGCCCCATTTGATCAGTCTCAACGCGCACGACCGGTAGACTGCCCCGGATGGCGCGCACAACAACACTCCCGGGGACAGCGGCTTCGGGCCCGGGCGTCACCCGTGCATATCTCCAGCTTATCGTCACCATCTTTATATGGGGTGGCTACTTCATCGTCGCGAAGAAAGCGGTGGGAGAGTACAGCCCGCTCGCCCTCTCTACGGGCCGGTACCTGGTTGGAGGACTCGTCCTCGGCTTGCTGGCGGCGCGCACCGGGCTTCCCCGTATCAACCGGCGCCAAGCGCTGCTCATCGCCGGCATGGGGGCGGCCTCTGTCTTCGGGTTCAACATCCTGTCGTTCATCGGGTTCGACCTCGCGCCCGCGAGCGATGCGGCCCTCATCATGCCCACCATGCCAACGCTGTTCGTCATACCGCTCGCGACGATCCTCTTTGGCGAACGCCTGGGGCCGTGGCAGGTGGCGGGGCTCGGCCTGCTCATCCTCGGAGAGCTTGTGGTCTTCCGCGAGGTCCTCTTCACCGAACAGATCGACGGCGAGCGTCTCGCGGGAATCGCGCTCTTCATGGGCTCCGCCTTTCTCTGGGCCGTTTACACGCTGTTGGCGCGCGCGATGGGCGGGGGGTTGGGCCCCGTTCACGCCACGCTCTATGCCGTGGCGTTCGGCACGCTTCTCCTCGTGCCGTTCGGGGGATATGCGTTCGCCCAGGAACTGACCCACATCAGCGGCGGGTTCGTTGTCGCGATCCTCTACCTGGGGGTGCTCCAAACCGTCGTCGGGCTTGTCTGGTGGTATGAGGGCATACAGGTGATCGGGGCGACGAGGGCTGCGCTGATGAACACCCTCGTGCCCGTCGTTGCTCTCGCCCTCGGCGCGATCTTCCTCGATGAGGTGCCCACCCTGGAGCGCGCGGCGGGCGCGGCGCTGGTCGTCGCGGGCGTGATCGTGGCGACCGCGGTGCGGACGGGGCCCCCGACCGCGCGGGCAGGATGAGATTGCCCGTGATGGTGGGCGATGCCACCATACCGGGGGGCGCAGCCCCCGCGAGGAGCACGAGTGACTTACCCTCCCGCAGAGCCGGATCTCTCACAGGTATGCCCGCATCTGGGGCTGGGCGACGATCCGGATTCGCACGCGACCTACGCCACGGAAGCGCACCGCTGTTACCGCATGCCCAATCCAACGCGCATCGCCGGTGGCCACCAGGAGACCTACTGCCTCGGCGCGGCCCACGTCACCTGTCCTATCTTCACCGGCGAAGGCATCTCACGCGTCGCCGCTCCCGCCGCCGCTGGCGCTGGCCTCGCCGCAGCGACCGCGAGCGCCCCGCCCCCCACACCCGCCGCACCGGTGGAAGCACCGTCGACTGTCGCCGGACCACCCGCCGGGGCGCCACGGCCTGGCCAGCGCCCACGCCCGGCTGCGCCTGCGAACGGGCCGCGCGCCAGGCGCCCGGGAGCGCAGGACGGGCAGCTTCGCACACGGCCGCGGGCGGGCGGCATCAGCATGCCCGCCGCGACCATCGGCCTCTTCGCGCTGGCCATCGTCTTAGTAGCGATCGCGTTCCTCATCAACCAGGCAGTGGATGACAACGGCTCGACGACACTGTCGGAGTCCGACGCGTTCGCCACGCAGAACGCGAACCGCACGGCGAACGCCGGGAGCGAGACGCGCACGCAGCCACCGAACCAGACCCAGGCGGCTGGCAACCAGACCCCCGGGGCCAGCCAAACAGCAGGCAACCAAACGCCCGGGGCCACGCGCACGGGCACGACAACCCCCGGTGCCACGGCCGCCACCTATACCGTAAAATCCGGCGATTTGTGCGGGTCAATCGCCGAGGCGAACAACATCACCCTTCAGCAACTCCTGACAGCGAACAATCTGCAAGAGTCAGACTGCAACTCGCTCCAGGTAGGCCAGGTCTTGAAGCTGCGCTGAGCCTGGTTCAGCGGTCGAACTGTTCGAGCGGCGTGCGTTGCGGCTGCGGAGCATCGGCGTGGTGATCTCGCACCCACCCGATCCGTGTTGCCCAGTGAGCGGGATGGCTCTGCCAGCCGTGTTCCCGCTCCTCGATCCATTTCCAGTCCGCCCAGCAAAGGAGCGCGGCGTCCAGGTCGCGGCGCGCCAGCCGCCGGATCTCCGCCATCACGGGCGTACGTTTGCGCTTCCGCCGCTCGACCTTGTCTGCCAGAAGGATGATCTTCGCGATTATCGGCATCGACGGGGATCCAAGCGTATGGTCACGAATCGCGGCGAGGACGTCTTCGTCGGTCACCGCGAACCGATCGCGTAAGGTCAGCGCCGCGATCGGCCCATGAAGCAGCACCGGTTCAGCGATGTCAGCCGCATCGGCCGAAAGGCCGGCCTCCCGCGCGAAGCGAAGCAGTTCCGCGGGAGGATAAGCGCGGAAGAGGTCGTGCGCCCATGCCGCCAGTGCGACCCGCTCCCGGTCGACCTGCCACCGCCCGGCAAGGCTAGCGGCCTCGGCGGCGACGCGTTCGACGTGCCGGATGAGCCCGGCGGGCCGTGATGACAGCTCGTCTCTGACGCGGGCCAGCTGGTCTGCGATCGTGGCGGCCACTACCCCTCGGGCCCCAGCTTGCGCCCCCCGAGCAGATGGAGGTGGAGGTGGTGCATCGTCATGCCGGCATTATCGCCGACGTTGAAGGCCAGCCGGTAGCCGCCTTCATGCACGCCCTCGATGCGGGCCACGTCCGCAGCCAGGGCGAACATCGCCGCGAGCATATCGCCGTGGTTCCATTGGATGTCTCGTGCGTTATCGACGTGCTGGCGCGGGATGACGAGATCATGGATGGGCGCGCGCGGATTAATGTCGCGGATGGCGAACACATGGTCGTTCTCCGCGACCTTCTCGATGGGCACGTCGCCCGTGTTCATGCGGCAGAAGAGGCAGTCCTGCATGCCCGACGAGCTTACGCTTTCCCAACCGACCGTGTCAGGGGGAATGTCAGCGGTTGCTGTAGGATTTGCGTCATGGCCGGAATCCCCGAGCCCGATGTGCTGTCGCTCTTCTGGGCGCCCGTTTGTGCGGTTGGCAGCCACGGCCCGGAGGGACCGAACGCGCAGTTGTGCGTGTCAGTCTTCGGGGCAGGGGTAGTACCCGACCGGCCGCGACTGGTCGTGAATCTCTGGAAAGACAACCACACAGCCGCGCTCGTCGCCGATGTGGGCACGCTTGCGATCACCGTGCTCGCGGAGTCGCAGGCGGGTCTGATGGAGGTCCTGGGCGTGCGCAGCGGACGCGACGGCCCAAAGCTTGGGGCCACGGATTTCGAGCTGACCGCGGCAGCCGACCCGTACTTCCCGGACGGTTTCGCACTACTGGAGTGCAGGGTGATCGAACGCTTCGACCTTGGAGACGCGTGGGCCTTCCTGGTGGCCGTGGGCGAACGGCGGCGGCTTGCCGGCCCGTCGCCGATGCCACGGGCGCGGCTGATGGAGCTGGTTGGCCCCGAGACGCGCGATCGCTGGTCCGCGAAAATCGCGGGCGCCGTGCCAGCCTACCGGGAGGCCATGCACTGGTTGGCGTGAGCCTACGCGAAGAGGACGTACTGCTTGAGGAAGCGCTCCAGGCTGGTGAGAAAGCTCTCGATCGTCTCCGTCTTGCGCCAGCCATGCCCCTCGCCCTCATAAACGTGGTATTCGTGCGGGATGCCGCGCGCGCGCAACGAAGCAACGATGCTGTCGCTCTGTTCGCGGGGTACGACGCGATCGATGTCGCCCTGGAAGACAGCGATGGGGTCGACGATTTTCGCGGCGTGGAAGATGGGAGAGCGTTCGCGATAGCGGGCCGCGGTCTCGGGAAGCGGCCCGATCATGCTGTCCAGGTAGCGGGCCTCGAATTTGTGCGTGTCACTGGCGAGCGTGAACTGATTGCTGACGCCGAACAGACAGACCGCCGCCCTATAGAAGCCGGGGATCTCGACGAGCGACTGGAGGACGGTGAAACCGCCGGCGCTGCCGCCCATGATGACGAGACGCGCCGGATCTGCGAGGCCGCGTTCGGCCAGCGCTTGGGCGCCGAACTTCGAATCCTGGACATCGTAGATTCCCCAGCTTTCGCGGAGCTTCAGCATGTAGTCACGGCCATATCCCGTGCTTCCCCGGTAGTTCACCTGGAGCACCGCGTAGCCACGGGTGGCGAGGAATTGCGACTGGGGCGCCCAGCCTGCCTCCGACTGGGAGGTGGGCCCGCCGTGCACGTTCACCACCAGCGGCGGAGGCCCCGACGACTCGAACCGCTCACTGGCGGGCGGATAGTAGATGCCGTGTGCTTCTTCGCCATCGAACGATGTCCACGATATGGGCTCTGGATGAGACAGCGCCGATGCGGGCACCGTTTCGGAATCGGAGCGGCGTCGCACGGACGGTGGCCCGGCAGCGGCGGCATCGAATACGACGACACGAGTGGGCTGTGCGCCGCCGCTAGCGATCGCGGCCACAAGTTCAGACGTGGGCGACGCGGCGGGCGATGTGACGTTCGTGTACTCGATGGCGGCCCCGGATAGGCTGGCCGTTTCACCCGACGGCCGCACCGCGAGGATGCGGTCGAAGCCGCGGAAACTGCGGATCGCGGCCACCGCGCCCGACGGCGTGACCGCGAAGTTACGCATGCCGTGACCCCAGGCGGGCTCGCCGTATTCGCCGTCACCCGAAGTGAGCTGCTTGACTGCTCCCGTGGCAAGGTCGCGGCGATAGAGATGTCCCCAGCCGGATTCGTCGGAGACATACACGACAGCGGACCCGTCGGGAGCAAATGCGGCCTGGAAGATAGCCGTGCCAGGCCCGCCCGCGACCACCGCGGAGGACGCGACAACGGGCAATCCACCATCGGAGAAGGCGATCTGTGCGACCTTCAAATCGGTGCCGTCCCAGGGCATGTTCGGGTGATCCCATTCGACCCACGCCATCTTATCGCCGGAGGGACTCCAGGCGGGCTGCATGTAAAAGTCGCGGCCCTCGGAAAGGCGGGCCGGCCAGTGCTTGCCGAGCGAATCCACCACGGCGACGGCGTCCACATCTTCGTAGGTGTGGATGTAGGTCACCCAACGGCCGTCGGGCGAGACGGCAGGCGTCGTAGCCGCGCCGAAGGCGGGCGTAATCGGCTTTGCGGGACCGCCGCTCAGCGGCTGACGGTAGATGCGCTGGTCCGCCTGGCCGACGAAGTAGGCCGCGCCATGGGAGAGGGTGAAATCACCGCCACCGTAGCCCACGAACGCGCGCACGGAGATCTCCGAAGTGAGGTCTCGCATCGCCCCGCCATCGGCGTCTTGCACGACGATGACGCCACGGTCGGAGCGGCCCTCGATCCAGGCGAGGG
>JBKKBS010000268.1:0-5334 GCA_046713815.1 Tepidiformaceae bacterium | reverse complement strand
GCGCGGCCGCGGTTGTCCCGGCTGAGCGCTGTCCCGTCGGCGAAGTACGTCGCCATGCGCGTGATCACCGGGACGAACTGCTCCGCCGTGTGCGTCGACTTCATCATGCGTTCGTACGTGTGGCAGTACGCACAGCTCAGAAGCTGATACACCAGCTTGCCCTTCTGCTCCTCCGTTCCGGGCATGCTCATGGCCCATTCCAGCGAGGAGAGCTGCGACGCCAGATCCCGGGTCTTCCGGAGCGTGAGATCGACAGTCGCCGTCTTGCCGGTGGTCACCTCGATGGCGCCGGGATCGGTCAGGTCGTAGCCGACGGCCCGCATGGTCAGGCCGTACTGACCTGGCGCGATATGCGAACGAGGGAAGCTGTAGCGCCCCCGGGCGTCAGTGACCACCGACACGACGAAGGTCCCGCCGGCGCGACGGGCCGATACCACGACGCCCTCCATCAGACCTTCCTCGAGTGAACTCGCCACACCCCGCAGCGCCACGCCTCCCTGCGCCTGAAGGTCGGCGGAGGTCGCGCGGAACCCGGCGATGAGCGCCGCGCTGGCGACCACGAGCACTCCGATGGACCGCATCATGGACCACATACTGTGCACCTCAGAAAATCGCCGTAAGGTTGAGCAGCGACCCGGTGGCGCCCCGGGCGGCAGCCGGCGCGCCGGTCACCAGGAACTCCCAGCGGTTCAGCCGGGCGGCTGTCTCCGCAAGCTCCTCCAGGTCGACGGCGTCGACGACGTAGCCTCCGAGCGACACGATCACCAATGAGTGAACCGGCATGGCCCGCACGCGGCTCAGCACTTCCTGCGGGACGCCGGACGGCCTGACGTCGTTCGACACGTCGGCGGCAACAATCGCCACGTCGCGCTGCTTCATCCAGCGCACGGTCGAGACGTGATATCCCGCCTCACCGGCCGCATCAATCGGCTTTGCCGGAATCAGATCCCACGGTCCCACCTTGGCGCGGCGCTCCCAGCGGCCCGTTCGCAGGAAAATCGCGTCGCCAGGCTGCACCTTGACGCGCGCCTTCTTCTCCCACGCCTCGAGGTCTTCGGCATACACCGGTGTGCCTGGCTCGAGATACGGCACACCCTTCAGCCGCGGGATGTCGAGCAGGACGCCGCGGGTCGTGAAGCCTGTCTTGACCTGCTCTATTCCCTGCTTCGTACACCCCCCCGGGCCCTTGGCGTCCGCGACCTTGACGCCGTTATAGAGCTGCCCCTGGTAGTCGAATTGACACAGCGCGTCCACGTGGCTGTGGGTGGTGCTGTGAAAACTGTATTTGAACGTCGTGCCGCCGTTGGTCATCTCGAACGGTCCCAGCGAAGCACCCGGAGCGGCTGGAAGATCGAGGGCCGATTCTGTAATCAGCGTGTGCGCGAGCGAGACGGCACGGCCCGTCCTGACCAGCTTTGCGGCGTCCTTTCGCTTGGCATCGGTGACGAGGTTCATCGTGCCGATCTCGTCAGCCGCGCCCCATCGGCCCCAGTTGGACACCTCCTTCTGCAGCTGCTCGAACGCGGCGACAGACTGCGGGGCGCCTTGCGCGTTGCCTCCCGTCGCCACCTGCGTGTGTGTCGTCGCGGGTATTCCGAACCAGACGAGCGCGGCCAATGCGGCCGCGCCCGTGAGCATTTGTGGCGTCATGGGTGTCCCGTGCTCCGAATCAGAAGTCGAACTGTCCGCCGAGCTTCCACATCCGTCCGCCGAGTACGCTCGACGGCCGCCGCCACTGCGTGCCGTAGGTGGAGTTCACCGCGAGGATCGTGCGGGCGTTGAGCACGTTGTAGAGGTCGAAATCCGCTCGCAGCCTTGCCCGGCCGGCGCGGAAGATCTTCGCGAAACGCAGATCGACCTGCGTGAGGCGATCCTCGTACAGCGTGTTCGGCTCGACCAGGGCGACGAACGCAACGCCTCCCGCGGCCAGGGGACGACCAAGCGACTGCGCCACGACGGCACTCGGCACAGGGTAGTTCGCCGAGTAGGGCACGCCGGGCAGGTTCTGGAAGACAGCGCTGGCCAGGATATCCCACCAGGGCAGCGGATAGATCCCCGACGCCTTGTACTGCGTCTGGCCCTTGAACGGCAGCGTCACCTTGCAGAACCGTTGCTGCGGAGAATCGATGACCTGGCAGTTGTCGTTGACCGTCTGACCCGAGGCCACGCCGCCCTGCACGAGACCACCCTCGCCGAACCGCGCGCTCAGCGCCACGTCGAGCCCGTTGTAGACCTCGGTACGGTCGCCGTAATGGGACGCCTGCGTGTTCAGGTTGTCGGGCACCCTGAAGAGGGCGGCCTGCGTAATGTCGAAGAGGCCGCAGACCTGCTGGCCGCTCACCGCGCCCAGACGAGTGTCGGTCGGGGCGGGGACGCAGTACGGCTCGAAGTCCGCCGGCGTGATCGCCCGGTTGTCGATCAGGGTGAGGTTGTTGTACCAAGTCCGGTAGTAGCCGCCGCTCAGCACGAGTTTCGGGCGAAGCTCGTGCTGGAAGGTCAGGGAGGTCTGCCAGTTGTTGCCGCGGTTGCCGAATCCTGAAATCACGTCATCCGCGAACGTCGTGGTGCGTATCGTGCTGCCCAGGGCCAGGTTCGCGAGCTGCCCGCACTCGCCGTTCTCGAGGAAGTTCGTCAGCACGCAGTCAGGCACGTAGTCGCCGTTGGTGTCGTTCCAGATCCGCGTCGAGTTGATGGAGATGCGGTATGCCGGGTGATTCAACCCGGCGATCGATGTCGTCTCCGCCCTGACGTATTTGGCGGCCTGGACCTTCAGCGCCGTCCTGCCGTTGCCGAAGAGATCGTAGGCCGCGCCCAGCCGCGGGCTCAGGTCCTTGAAGTTCGGCACGTTGTAGACAGCCGGAAAACTTCGCGCCACGGCGAACATGCCCGCCGGCGTCTCCTCCGGCGGGTTGAAGGCGTTGACATAGTCATACCGGAGCCCGAGGTTCAGGGTCAGCCGCCTCATCGTCCACTGATCCTGCGCGAAGACCCCGAGGTTCGCCTTGAGCCGGCTGTGGTAGCTGACCGGGTCCACCCACTGCTGAATCTGCGCGGGCACCGTGCCGTTGAAGAAGTACCGCACGGGCGGATCGTTGAACTTGTAGAACGCGCCCTGCCAGGCCTGCTGCAGCGTGAAGCCGGTCTTGAATGCGTGCGTTCCGGTCACGTACGACATGGACGCACGACCGTTGGCCTGGTGGAACTGCACATCGTTCACGTACGCGAGCGTGTCGCCGGCCAGGCCGAGCGACGTACCCACGCTCGACGCGCGAGCGTTATAGCTGAGGCCGGTGAGGTTGTTGACGACAGCGACATCGGTGGTCGACACCCCAGGCGGGCGCGAGGGGTGCTGCGTCTGATACAGGCCGGTGAACCCGCCCTCCAGGAGGAGCCGGTTGGTTCTCGGATGGCTCCACGTGACCTGGGTCAGGCTCGATTCGTAGAAGATCATGATCGTCGCTTCGGGGGCGAGCGTCAGGCTGACTCCCTGATAGCAGTTGCAGTTGCGCTGGATGTTCTCGGAGATCGTGAGCTTGTTCCGCTGCGACGCCTGGATCGTGAACCGAGTGGTGACGTCCTTGTTGGGGATGTCGGTGTACGCGGGACGGTTCAGATCGGGGACGTAGATCAACCCTCCACGGGCCGCCGGGGTCTTCTTGTCGGCGAAGTACTGACCCGGCGCATACGTCTGCGCCTCCCACCACCGGGCCGACGTGTAGTTCCAGATCCTGTCCTGCATTATGGGACCGCCGGCGCCGCCGCCGAGGTCAAAGAGGCGCTTGATCGAGGGCGCGATGAGCAGACCGCGGCTCCGCAGTTCATCCGTGAGCGTGTCGCTCTGCATGCTCGTAGTCGCCCCGGTGAGGGCTGCGGACATCGTGAATCTGTTGCCGCCGTCCTTCGGCACGTAGTTGAGCTGCGGTCCGCCGTTCTCGGTCTCGGCGGAGGCGCCCCGGTACGTCACGGCGACTTCCTGGATGGCCATCTGGTTGACGAAGTTGAGGCGCAGGGCGAGGCCGCCGCCAAAGAGCGGCGCGGCCATCGGCATGCCGTCCATCAGGTGCTTGCCTTCGCCGCTCTGCGAGCCGTGTACACCGAACCCGGTGGATGTCTCGCCGGTGTTGCCGCCGACATCCTGCGCCGCGCCCCGCGCGCCCACCGTGAGGGCGGCGTACGCCTGCGTGGACTTGCCCGACGGCAGCGTATCGAGCACCTCGCGCGACATCACGTTCTGCGTGCGGATGTTCTGCACGTCCACCATCGGGCTCGCGCCGGTGACCGTCACCGTCTCCTCGAGCCCTCCGACCCTCATCTCCGCGTTGGCGAGCACGGTGAACCCCGTGGTCAGCTCGAGGCCCTCGCGTTTAAAGGTGCTGAAGCCGGGCAGCGTAAAGGTCACCGTGTAAAGACCGGGCCGCAGGTCCACGACCCTGTACCGCCCCTGCTCGTCCGTGACGGCGGAGCGGACCTTCTCAATCAGGGCCGGACTGCTCGCCTCCACCGTCACGCCAGGCAGCACGCCACCCGTCACGTCCCGGACGACGCCCGCGATGGTGCCGGAGGTCGTCGACTGCGCAGACGCCTGCCACGGCAGCAGCACGCCCAGAATCCCAACGAGACTCACAATTCCTCGAAGGTTCATCGTCCCTCTCCCTTAAGATACACAGCCGGTTCATCGAGTCAGAAGTCAATCCGGCCGCCGAACGTTTGTCAAGACGAAATAGAAATGTCCCCTGTCGTTCGTCGTTCGTGGTCCACACACACACCAATGGGTTCTGCCTGTGGGCGCTGTGGGAAACCCGTTCTCTGGGTTTTCCAAGGAGCGGGGGGCGCGTTCTGAGGTCCACGGCTCCGGCAGGATCCATGGCCGCGGCCGGACTGCGGGCGGCGAGGGCCTGACCGGCGCGGCGATTTCGATCCACGGCATCAGGCGTCCCCGATAGCGCAGCTCAATCGCGCCGACCGCGTTCTCTCGCACCAGCACCGTGCTCTTGGCGGGCGCCTGGTGACTCTGCCGCGCCACTAGAAAGTACCGCGTGGCGTCACGGATCACCCAGTCGTTGGACAGCACGCGCGGCTCCTCGAGCTGCAGCACGCGATCGAGGGTGACGCGACCGGGCGGCCGTCGATGAAAGTCCTCGGCCGACGGCGGCGCCTGGGCGAAGCGGTCGTTGTACTCGACCAGATTAGGTCGTCTCCAGGAACGCATTCGCCCTAGTGAGAAGAGCTCGCGGCTTCGCGGGGCCTGATCGTGCCGGCCACGTGCGCCGTGTGGCGAGGACTGCTCGCGCCGCTCGCGTGCTCGTGCATGAGCCGACGGAGCTGCATCTGCAG
>JBKKBS010000267.1:0-4143 GCA_046713815.1 Tepidiformaceae bacterium | reverse complement strand
CGTTACCATCCCCCGGTCGTTGCAACCGGCTCAAGTCTCGGCGAAGTTCTCGGACCTCGGACAACAGATTGTCCAACCGATCGTCTCGTTGCTCGCGCACGAGGAAAGCCGCAATTGTTGCGGTCAGGGCTGAGAGTGCGGAGATACCTGCCAGCATCAGCGCCACGGCGATGCCCCGACCCTCTGGCGAAACGGGGAAGCGATCTCCATAGCCTACGGTTGTTACCGTCGTCGCGGCCCACCAGAGGGCGTCGGCGTAGTTCGTGATGTTACTGCCGTCTTCGCCTCGTTCGGCAAAATATACCAGTGTCCCGCCAACGACGGTGACGACGACAACCGCCAATGCTGTGGTCCGGAGACCGCGTTCCTGACCGAGACGTTCGAAGAGCGAGACATTGACTCCCAGCACGGAGGCGAGCCGAAGCAACCGGAACACCCGCAGCGGCCTGAGGAAGGGAACGATGACCATGCAGGCTTCCAACCAGTGCGTTCGAAGGAAGACTACCCGACGCGGAGCGACGGCAAGCTTCGCACCGAAGACGGTCGCAAAGATGGCCCAGATGAGCCAATCCGCCAGAGTGATAGCAGTCATAGTAGCGTCAGAGAGATCAAAGACGATGGGAGCGAGGAGCAGCGGGATCAAGGCAACGGCGAGAACGAGGAGGGGCGCGTCGGTCGCTCTCTCCAAGGAGGTCAACCTGTCCAGCCTCTTGCGCTCAGTGGGCATGGCGCGGAATTATACGCGGCTTGCACGCGCACCCGATTCGGTCGCCCGTGCCTGGACTGGACTGTGCCGAATTCAGCCCCTTAGATCGCTCGCTCGCGTCCCTCCCCCGCATCCGAGGCTGGCCAATAGGCGGAGGCCTGGGAGAGGATGACATCCATCTCCTCGGCAGTGAACCCGCGCAACGTCTCGCTTCTCACGTTGCCACCGCCTCCCACGTTCAGGAGTCCCGCCATCATCGCCTGCTCGTCGGGCGCCTCGACCACGGCCACGAGGTCGTATTGCCCTTGCGTCCAGAGCAACGAATGTACCTTGAACCCCCGCATCTGGTTGTCGGCGGTGGACTCGCGCGCTCGGCGGACGGTATCGCGTGCGTTCTTGGCGCCCTCGTCGGTGAATCGGTACAGGACCACGTAGTGCGGCATGTTGATGTCCTTCCGCAGAGCATTATGTCGCAGTCGTCAAGTGGACTCAGCGGCCGCCAACCGCCCCTGACTCCTTGAGTGCGGCGATTTCGTCCCAGGTGAGGCCGAGGCCGAGGAGGACCTCTTCCGTGTGCTCGCCGAATTCGGGCGCGCCCGTGCGGATCGAGCCTGGCGAGCCGCTCAGTTGCACCGCGGGGCCGACGATCTTGCGACGCTCGCCGCTGGGGTGGTCGTATTCGACGATGTACCCGTTCGCGATCACCTGCGGATCCTCTATGATCTGGCCGTAGTCCTGCACGGGCGCGCATGGCAGCCCGGCGGCGCTGAGGAACTCGACCCATTCCCATTGGTCGCGCTGCGCGAAGAGCGCATCGAGTTCGGTGATGAGCTCGCCCCGGTGCTCGTAGTGGGCCGTGAACTCGCAGAAGCGCGGGTCGTCGCGCAGGTCGAGCCGTTCGACGGCCTCGCAGAACGGCCGCCACCAGCGTCCGAGGAGCGACATGCTCACTGCCACCCAGCGACCGTCCTTGCACTCGTAGACGTTCCACATCGGCGCTGACTCTTCGCGATGCCGGCGCTGCGGCACTTCGCCGGTGAAGAGCGTGCCCGTGATGTTGAACGACTGGAGCATCACCTGGCCCCCGAGGAGCGATGCGTCGAGCTGCTGTCCCTCGCCCGTGCGGGCGCGGTGCCAGAGGGCGATGAGGATGCCGTAGGAAAGCGCGATCGCGCCCACCTGGTCGGCCATCCCTCCAAAGGCGAAGATCGGGGGCAGATCCGGCGGGCCCATGGTCATCATCGTGCCCCCGCGCGCCTGCCCGAGGATGTCCATGGCCGGCCATGTGCGCTGCGGCCCCTTCGACCCGTAGCCGCTGGCGGAGGCGTAAATGAGCCGCGGGTTGCGCGCCTTCATGTCCTCGTACGCCAGCCCGAGTTTCTCCATCACGCCCTGGCGCATGTTCTGCACGAACACGTCCGCGTTTTCGACGAGCTTGAGCAAAGTCTCACGGCCGTCGGGGTGTTTGAGGTCGAGGACGATGCCGCGCTTGTTGCGATTGTGGCTCTGAAAGTAGGCGTCGCTGACGCCCCGGCCGGGGTCGGGCGAGTCCGGGCCCTCGACCTTGATCACGTCCGCGCCGAAGTCGGCGAGCATGGCGGAGGCGTAGGTGCCCTGCTGCCAGATCGTGCAATCGATGACCTTCAGGCCGGAGAGGGGCAGGCCGGTGTGAGGGATGTCCGGGAACATTGCGGCCTCCATGGGCGCTGGTGCTGATGGGATCTTCACCGTCGGTGCGGGAGGACGTCAACGAAGGTATGGCGCTCATCACGCAAGAGAGTGTAAGTTCGCGGTGCATGAGCGCCAAAACACGACCAACGACGGGCACTCAAAAGGGACACAGGCGCTTCGCCGCGTTCTGGGACTGGATGGTGCGCCACGAGAATAAGCGGACGAAAGCGATGCGCCGCGAACTCGTGGGAGGGGCGAAAGGACGGGTTCTCGAGCTCGGCGTCGGTGTTGGCGCGAACTGGCAGTATTTGCCCGAGGGCGTGAGCTATTCGGGCATTGAGCCGGACCCATTCATGGTCGCGCGCGCACGGCAACACGCGGCCGAGACGGGCCAGACGTACGACCTCCAGCAAGCGGCGGCGGAGCAGCTACCGTTCGAGGACAACGAGTTCGACGCGGTGATCGTGACCCTCACCTTTTGCACCGTACAGGATCTTCAGGTGGCACTGGCCGAGGTCCGCCGCGTGCTGAAGCCGGGAGGCGAGCTCCGGTTCGGGGAGCATGTCCGCGAGAAAGGCCGGTTCGGCGGCAAGGTCCAGGACACCATCGCGCCGGCCTGGCGGAAGCTGGGGGCTGGCTGCAACATCAATCGGGCCACCGGCGACAGCATCCGGGCAGCGGGGTTTGAGATCGTCGAGGTGCGCGAGTGGCGGGACGTCTTCGTGCCGATGATCGCGGGCGTTGCCCGCTCGCCCGACTAACTCCACAATCGCTCGATGTCCTTGTCTCTCCCCCTCGTCGGCGCCCACATCTCAAGCGCGGGCGGGCCCGCGAACGTCTTTCCGAAGGCGAAGGAGATCGGCGCCGAGGCCGTGCAGCTCTTCATCTCCGCGCCACAACAATGGCGTGCGCCGAATCTGTCGGAGGAGCAGGTGGAGGCCTTCTTGACCGCGAAAGAGGAGGCCGGCCTCCCGCTGTTCTTCCACGGCATTTACCTCATGAATTTCGGGAGCCAGGACGAGGCGATCCTCGATAAGTCCGTGACGTCCCTGGCGAACTACCTGCGCTGGGCCGACCGACTGGGCGTGCGTGGGACGATTTTCCACGTCGGCAGCCACCTTGGGCTGGGGTTCGATGCCGTCCTCGAACAGATGTGCCGCCTTCTGACGCGAACGCTGGACCAGGCCGAAAACGAGAGCTGGCTCATCCTCGAAAACAACGCCGGCCAGGGGAACTGCTGCGGGCGCAGCTTCGGCGAACTCGGCGCCATCGTGCGTGGCCTCGATGGCGACCCCCGCGTGAAGGTCTGCATCGACACATGTCACGCCTTCGCCATGGGCTACGACATCGCCACGGCCGAGGGCTGTGAGCTGGCGATGACAGAGTTCGAGCAGGAGCTCGGCCTCGACCGGCTCGTCGCCGTCCACGCCAACGACAGCAAGATGCCCCTCGGCGGCATCCGCGACCGCCACGAAAACATCGGCGACGGCCACATCGGGACCGGCGGCTTCCGGACGATCATGTCGCACCCCGCCTTCTCCGGCATCCCCTTCCTGCTCGAAGTCCCCGGCATCGAGGGCAAGGGCCCGGACGCCGAGAACATCTCGCGCCTCAAACGCATCCGCGGCGAGATCGCGACGGCACGGTGACCAGTCCGAGCGCGAGCGTCAGCGAGCATGGAATCGTCCTTGCGAAGGCCTACTTTGCTTACACGAGATCCGGCCCCTGGCCCTCCAACACGTAGGTACAGCACGCGTTGACGTCGT
>JBKKBS010000266.1:0-2825 GCA_046713815.1 Tepidiformaceae bacterium | reverse complement strand
TCCGGGGGGCCTCTTCACGGCGCTCGGTCTGTGTGCCGGGCTGTTGAGTGCCCATGTCGCCCTGCTTGGGGGCGCCTGGCTTCTCCATGTCGCCTTGCTTCTGGCCGCCCATGCCACCTTGCTGGGTTTGTTCCTTGTGCTCGGGGGTGTGATCGGACATGTGTCATGCCCTCCTTTCATCCTCTGCGAGCGTACCGAAAAGGGCCAAAAACCCGTGTTACGGAAATGTTTCGCGCCATTGCTGATCCGTCGCAGCCTCAGTTCCGAGTGCCGAGCTCCGAGCAGCGAGCCCGCCCGCGTCGAATCGACAATCGGCACTCGGAAATCGACACTTCCCCGATGCGCACCGTCTACGTCGTCCCCCACTTCCACTGGGACCGCGAGTGGTACCAGCCTCACGAGCTGTTCCGCTGGCGCCTCGTCCAGGCGATCGATGAGATCCTGGACCACATGGAGACGCATCCCGAATACCGTTGCTTCACGCTCGACGGCCAGACGATCGTGATCGAAGACTACCTCGAACTGCGCCCCGAGAACGAGGGGCGGCTGCGGGCACTGATCGGATCCGGACGCATAGTCATCGGCCCGTGGCTCGTGCAGCCGGACGAGTTCCTCCCGAGCGGGGAGTCGCACATTCGAAGCCTCCAGCGCGGCATCCGCTTCGCTGACCGCCTCGGAGGCTCGCTCAAGGTGGGCCACTGTGCGGACCAGTTCGGCCACATCGCCCAGACGCCGCAGCTCATGAAGCAGCTTGGATTGACTTCCGCCTGCCTGTGGCGGGGCGTGCCCGACAGCATCCCGGGCTGGTCGTTCCAGTGGCAGGCGCCGGACGGCACTCGCCTCCCGGTGCTGTATCTAAGGAACAGCTACTCGTCCGGATGGCGTCTGCCGCTCCACGTCGAGGACCTGCTCGAACGGACGCGGCGACAGGAGAAAGACCGTCGCGACGACGAGCCCGCGCTCCTGATGAACGGCACCGACCACTCGCGCTTCGAACCCCACGTCCCGGCGGCGCTCGCGGCTGCGAAGGACCGTGGCTACGACTACCAAATGGTCACGTTGGGCGAGTACGAGGCGGCCCAATTAGCCGCCGGCATGGACGAAATCACCTGGTGCGGCGAGCTACGCTCTCCTGACCGTTCGAACGTGCTCGTCGGCGTGCTCTCCTCCCGCATGAACATCAAGCAGCGCGACTTCGAGGTGTCTGGCGCACTGGAGAAGTACGCCGAGCCGCTCGAACTGCTCGCTCACCTCCACGGTGGGCCGGACGGCACCCCCGCGCTCAAGCACGCCTGGCGGCTGCTGCTTGAGAACTCGCCCCACGACTCGATCTGCGGCTGCTCCGTCGACCAGACGCACCGCGAGATGATGCCGCGGTACGACCGCGCCGAACAGCTCGCGAAGCAGGTCGCACGCGAGAGTCTCTGGCACCTGGCCCGCCGCCTCGAAGCGCCCGAGCCCGGCGGGCTGGTCGTCTTCCGGCCGGTCGCACACGCCCCCGCGGTCGTCGAATGCGACGTCCCCGACTCGTGGGTGGCCGAGGCGCTGCGCTTGCCAGATGGGACGGTAGTCCCGTGCTCGCTTGAGCTTTTATCCGAGCCGGAGGTGCTGCACGACGAGGAGGTCACGCCCCAGGGCGCTCGCCGTCACCTCGACTTCCTGCGCGAAGACCGCTACGACGACCAGTACATCGAGGGCATGACCTGGGAACTCGACGACCGCGAGCTGCGACTCACCACCACAGTGGGCCAGGGCCTGAACGTCGTCGACGACGCCGACGTGCGCGAGTCAGTCCGCGAAATCGCGGTCAACGGGCTCGCCGACACCGCCCGCGTCCGCGTCGTCCGCGGCGGTCGCAAGCGCCTCCGCGCTGTCCTCCCGGCGACCGGCACCATCGGCGTGCAGCTCCTCGAGCCGCTCGGAGTTCGGGACTCGGGACTTGGGCAGGGCGGGGTTCAGGCTGGCTCCGACTGGATCGCGAACGAGTTCTACGAAGTCCGCTTCCGCAAGGGTCGCCTCACCATCAAAGACAAGCGCACCGGCCTCGTCCTCAAGGGCGCGAATACGTTCGTGGACGAGGGTGACCGCGGCGACGAATACAACGCCGACATTCTGCCGGATGCGGTGGTTCGGCCGAGGCGAAGTCAGGTGCTCCAAATTGAGGTCGACGAGGCCTCTGCGACGATGCTACACGACGTCGTATTGCTTACGTCGGGAGGGCTCAACGCGAAACGCACGAGCCGCAGCCGACGCAGGCCGGGAGCCGTCGTCGTCCTGGGGAGCGTGACTGTGTACGCCGGCATCCCACGCGTAGACTTCAGCGCTTACGTGCCGAACAGGACGGAGGACCATCGCCTCCGCGCGCTCTTCCCGCTCCCGTTTGCTGTCACGCACGCGATCACCGAGAACCAGTTCCACGTCGCCGAACGTTCCCTCGAGATCCCGCCGTGGAATGGCGTCAGCGCCGAGCTCCCGCCCACCACGTTCCCCCAGAAGACGTTCGCCGCTTTCGAGCATGACGGCCTTGGCGTCGCGATCTTCAACAAGGGGATGCAGGAGGGCGAGGTCGTGCGCGACAAGAAGGGGCGGAAGGCGTACGCGCTCACGCTGCTGCGCTGCGTCGGCTGGCTCTCTCGTTCGGACCTGGTGTCGCGCCGGGGCGGCGCCGGCCCCACGATCGCCACGCCCGACGCCCAGATGCCCGGCACGCACACCTTTGAGTACTCGCTCATGACCTACCAGGGCACCTGGCGCGACGCGGGCGTCCAGGCCATGGCTCACAGCTTCGCCTATCCGCCCCTCGCCTTCGCCACCAACACCCACGA
>JBKKBS010000265.1:0-4091 GCA_046713815.1 Tepidiformaceae bacterium | reverse complement strand
CGCGGACACGGGCGACCACATCGCCCCGCTTGACGGCGTCGCCGGGCTCGAGCTCGATGCGCAGCACGCGGCCGGTGACCGGCGCCGACACGACGAACCGGTGCCGCACGCGGGTCCGTCCTTCCTCGTCGATGGTCACGACCAGTGGCCCCCGCGCGACAACGGCCGTGTCGACCGGGACCGTCGTCGGCCACAGGGCCACCGCCACGAGGCCGCCGACGACGGCCGCGCCCATCAGGACTCGCGTGTTGGTGAGCAGTCGACGCATCCGCTACTCCCGCGTCTTCAGCACCGCGACCAGGTCGAGGTGATCCAACCGCCGCCGCACGACCAGGCCCGAGATGAACGTCGCGCCGATGACGGTGAGAAATGCCCACGCCACGGTGGCCGGTGCGGCGCCAAACGACAGGCGGTACATCTCGTTGTTGAACCCCAGCATGATCAGCTCGCCCAGCAGATACCCGATCGCCGCGCCCACGGGGAGCGCTGCGACCGTCAGGATCGCCAGCTCGCCAAGGAGGATCAGGGAAATCTCGCCGCGCGTGAACCCCAGGACGCGCAGGCTGGCCAGCTCGCGGGTGCGCTCGGACAGCGACACTCGTGCGGAGTTGTACACCACACCGAAGGCGATGATGGCGGCAAAGATCACGTTGATGAAGATTGTCAGGTTCATGTTCTGGGCCATCGTCTCGCGGAAGTTCTGCAGAGTGAGGGCGGTCAGCGCCACGCCGGCGACGGCGGGCATGGCCTTGACGTCGAGGTAGAAGCGATCGAGCGCTGCCGGGTCCACCGTGAGCGCTGCGCTCGAGATGGCATCGCCCTCGCCCATCAGGCGGTGCAGCGCGTCCATCCGCATGTAGGCCTGGAGGCCGAGGCTGTCGTCCACGAGCGCCACGACGGCCACGACTCGCACAGGTCGCCGCCCTTCGAGCACCTCGACCTGAATCGGATCGCCCGGCGCCACCTTCAGGATGTCGCCCAGCATGGCGGACAGGACCAATCCCTCGGGCGGCAGGGCATGCGCGTGGCCATCCCGGTCCACCACGCGCGCCAGACGCGGCGTCTCCGGCAGTCCCGTGATGGCCAGCGTGCGATGTGCGTGCCTGGCACGCAGTCGGGCCGGCACGACGCGGGTCGCTTCCACGTCCATGGCGCCGGGCAGGCGTTCCACGTCGTGGACCGCGCGGCCGGACCGCGGTTCGACAAAACTGACGGTCGCATCCTGCCTCATGGCGTCGACGAACTGCTGGTTGATGAGCCGGTCCATCACGTCGATGAAGGCGAGGCCAATGACGAGCACGGCCACGGCGAAGGCGATCCCGATGATCGAGACGAGCGACCGCCCGGGCTGGCGCTCCAGGTTGCGGAGGATCATCCGCGTGGCCATCGTGAGGCGCACCCGGTGCCACGCGCCCTCGAACACGCTTTTCCGGTAACGGGCGGGGGCCTCGGGACGCATGGCCTCGGCCGGTGGGATCCGCACGGCCCGCCGGACGGCTGATTGCGCGCCGAGCGCGGCGACCACGAGGCTGCCCACCAGCGAGAGCATCGCGACGCCCGCCGAGAGCTGGTACTGAAGCACGGGAAACCGGAAGTACTGGTTGTACAGCCCGATCATCGCCGAGCCCAGCCAGGCTCCGGCGGCCACACCGCCCACTGCGCCACACGCGGCGATGATGAGGCCCCACTTCACGTAGTGCCAGCCGAGCGCAAGGTTTGAGTATCCGAGCGCCTTGAGGGCGGCAATCTGCGGGCGCTGCAGTGCGAGCGCTCGCGTCAGCGCCACATTGAGGATGAACGCGGCGACGCCAAGAAAGATGAGCGGCGTGATGAATCCGAACATCTGCAGCTGCGCGAGCTCATTCTCGAGCGTCCAGGCCGACGCCTGCAGCCGCTGTGGCACGGCGCCCAGGCCACCGTACGGCTCGATCAGACGATCGAGCCGGGCGATCACCTCGTCTTCCGACGCCCCCCGAGCCAACCCGAGAGACACGTCGTTGAACCCGCCTTCCATGTTGAACGCCGACGCCAGGGCGCGGCGCCCCATCCAGAAGATGCCGAACCGCCGCCGGTCCGGCACGATCTCCCCGGGCCGGATGGCGTAGACATATTCGGGAGACAGCGCGACGCCGACGATGGTGAGCCACCGCCGGCGGCCGTTGATGATGGCAGCGACGCGGTCGCCGGGCTCGAAGGCGTTCGCCTCGGCGAACAACTCGCTGGCGAGCACTTCGTCTGGCCGCGACGGATCCACCCAGCGGCCCTTGCGCAGATACACGTCGTTGAGCGGGGGCCGTCCGCGCTCGGGCAGCGAGATGAGCCGCCCGGAGGCCGGCTCCGACATCCCGGGGACGTCGAGTGTCACCGTGGCGATGACTCGCGTGGCGACGACCTCGACGCCGGGAATCGCGGCGATCCTGGGCTCGAGCGACGCGGGCGCGCGCTTGAGGGATGCGAACACGTCGGCGAAACGCGCCCCGTCGTAGTAGACCGCGCGCGTCCGCTGGAGCGAGTCGAAGTTCGAGAGATAGGTGACGAACATCGTCACGCCGGCAGCGATGACGGCGGCGATCGCCGCGGCCTGCCCCTTCATCTCCCAGAGGTCGCGCAGCAGCTTTCGGTTGAGCGCCGACACGTGTCTCACCACTGGAGGTCCCTCACGGCCACCTTCTGCACGTTGCGCTCAACGCCGGCGACGCGGCCGTCGGCGAGGCGCACGACCCGATCCGACATGGCGGCGATGGCAGCATTGTGCGTGATGACGACCGTCGCCGTCCCGAGATCGCGGTTGACCCGATCGAGCGCCTCGAGCACCACCACGCCGGTCGTGATGTCCAGCGAGCCGGTCGGCTCGTCGCACAGAAGGACGTCCGGGCGCTTGGCGATGGCGCGCGCAATGGCCACGCGCTGCTGCTCGCCGCCCGAGAGCTGTGCCGGAAAATGATCCAGACGATGGGTCAGGCCGACGAGCGCCAGCGCCTCCTCCGGGGTCATCGGGTGCTCGACGATCTCGGTGACGAGCGCGACGTTCTCGCGTGCCGTCAGGCTCGGTATGAGGTTGTAGAACTGGAAGACGAAGCCGACGTGCGTACGCCGGTACTGGGTGAGCGCCGCCTCGCCGGCCGTCGTCAGGTTATGATCCTGGTAGACGACCTCGCCCGAGGTCGGCACGTCCAGGCCGCCGAGGATATTGAGCAGCGTCGACTTCCCGGAGCCCGACGGCCCGAGCAGGACCACGAACTCGCCGGCGTCGAGGTCGAAGTCGATCCCGCGCAGCGCCTGCACGGTCACCTCTCCCATCTCGTAGACCTTGGTCAGGGCACGCGCGGTGAAGACAGGGGCGGGCGACACGCCCGCTACCGGCCGGCTCCGGCGTCTCGCACCGCCAGCTGGCCCTGCCTGAGCTCATCGATGGCGATCGCGATCACGCGGGCGGCCTCGCCGCCGGCGTGGAAGCCCATGGAGTTCTCGGCCTCGATGAAATCAACGAGGAACTGCCCGCGCCGGTGCCGGCGTCTCGCCTCCTCTAAGGCCTTGTCGCCCGCCCCGCGCCCGGCGGCGGCCTGGATGTCGGCCACGAGCGCGACGAGCGCGTCCATCGCCCGGCTGCGCAGGCTGAAGGTGCGGTCCTGGATCTCGAACACCCGGCCGCGCAGCTCGTCTTCGGGCCAGCGATGGCACGTCTGACAGGCGCGGTTGATGTTGAGGAGCGGGCTGCGGACCTGATGATCGCTCACCTTCATCGCGCCCACTCGTTGATACGGCATGTGGCAATCGGCGCAGGCGACACCCGAGCGGGTGTGCAGACCCTGGCTCCACATCTCGAACTCGGGGTGCTGCGCCTTGAGCATCGGCGCCCCGCTCTCGGCGTGGGTCCAGTCCGTGAACCCCTGGGTCTCGTAGTAGTCGAGGATCTGATCGGCCTTGAGCCCGCTGCCCCACGGATAGGTGAGCCGTTTCTCCGGCCCCTTGAAGTAGTACTCGACGTGACACTGCCCGCAGACGTACGAGCGCATCTCCTGCCGCGTGGCCATGGCGTTGACGTCGTAGTCCGCGATGCCCTGCGCGGCCTTCACCACGCGGATGCCCTC
>JBKKBS010000264.1:0-3077 GCA_046713815.1 Tepidiformaceae bacterium | reverse complement strand
GGGGTAGGGGATAACAAAAATGGCACGAATTCCCAGTCCTTGTCTACGCTTTTTGGAAAGATGTTGCGACTAAATACGGATGGGTCTATTCCGACTGATAACCCGTTCTACTCTTCCGCGATTGGAGTCAATCGCGCTATCTGGGCACTCGGTCTTCGCAACCCGTTTACATTCGACGTGCAGTTAAGTACTGGCCGAATTTTTGTTAACGACGTTGGCGAAGGAGCATGGGAAGAAATCAACGACGGGATCGCCGGCTCGAACTATGGATGGCCTAATACTGAAGGAGAAACGACAGATCCAAAATATCGCAGTCCACTGTTCGCCTACGGACATGGAAGCAGTTTGACAACAGGTTGTTCAATAGCCGGCGGAGCGTTTTACAATCCCGCGACAGTTCAGTTTCCCAGCACATACGTGGGCAAATACTTTTTTGCAGACTACTGCAGCGGATGGATCAGGTTGTATGATCCGGCGACCGATTCCGCTGAGTTATTCGCAACGGGAATCGATTCGCCTGTTGATCTAAAAGTCGGGCCTGACGGAAGCCTCTATTACCTTGCCTACGGCGGCGGCATGGTCGGCCGGATACAGTACGGTTCCGCGTCCGCCCCCAACGTATCTCTCCATCCCGCCTCGCAGACAGTGTCCTTAGGCCAGACGGCCACATTCACGGTCAGCGCGAGTGGCTCTCCGCCGTTGTCCTATCAGTGGCAACGTAACGGCGTAAACATTAGCGGCGCGCAGGCCCTGAGCTATACCACGCCGCCAACCACGTTGTCAGACACGGGCGCGGTCTTTCGCGCCGTTGTGACGAACCCGCTCGGGTCGGCGACGAGCCAGGGCGCGGTTTTGACGGTCACGTCGAACGTTCCCCCCATGGGGACAATTACGGCACCCATTGTTGGGCAGCGCTATAACGCCGGATCTGTGATTACCTACGCCGGTACGGCTTCTGACCCCGAAGACGGCTCCATTCCTGCCAGCCGCTTCAGCTGGCAGGTGGACTTCCACCACGCTGACCATGTGCATCCGTTTATTCCGGCGACCTCTGGCTCGACGAGCGGATCTTTTGTGATCCCGGACGTCGGAGAAACCTCCGTGAACGTTTGGTACCGCATCACCTTGACCGTCCGCGACTCGGCCGCGCTAACCCACGTCAGCTCCCGTGATGTCGTTCCAAACACGGCGACGGTCGGGCTCACGACGGTGCCGGCGGGATTGCAACTGACATTAGACGGCCAGCCGCTCTCCACGCCCGCCGGCGTCCCCAGCGTCGTAGGCATGAGACGGAGTCTCGGAGTTGTATCTCCCCAGACGTCAACTGGAACAACCTTTACTTTCCGCTCCTGGTCAGATGGCGGTACAGCGCAACATGAGATCGTTACGCCGGCCACCGCCTCGACCTATACAGCGGTGTTCGATGAAACGGTCACCTTCGACAGCACCGTCGGTCAAGACCAGCCCTTCAACGGAGAGCATCCCACGGGCCTGTTGGATTGGGGTGACGGCGAGTGGTGGCTCTCCTCTCCCTGGGGCGCATTTAGCACAAAGAGCATCAGCACCACGAGTGCCGCCGCGACCGTCGGAACGTTTTCGTTCCTCGCACCGCGCCGACTGATGAGTCTAGAGGCATACAACGGTGGACTCGCTACGACCGTCAGCGTTTCCTGTGACGGCCAACCGGTGAGGCAGCAAGAGTTCGCGTCGAACCAGCTGTCGAAAATTGCCATAGGCTGGTCCGCCCCTTGCTCGCCGGTCACGCTCACCAGCACGAACGGCTGGTATACAAACTTCGACAACTTCGTTCTCGCGTCGGTCGAGGCTCTCGGTAACACTCCGCCAACCATTGTCACCCAGGCTACCGCATCACCTAACCCGGTCACGGGAACTTCCACGAACCTTTCCGTTGCGGGGGCCGACGATGGCGGCGAAGGCCAGCTCACCTATACCTGGGACGTCATCAACCCTCTCCCGGGGCCCGTAGCCTTCTCGCTCAACGGGACAAATACGGCCAAAAACACCTCAGCAGTGTTTTCGGGCGCGGGCAGTTATACCCTCCGCGTTACGATCCGCGACGCGAGCAATGAGACCGCTTCAAGCGCTTTGCAAGTCACAGTGAATCAGCGGCCAACAAGCGTTTCGGTGTCACCAGCGAGTGCAACGGTCGCCACCGGAATGTCGCAACAATTTGCGGCGACGGAGCGCGACCAATTCGGTCAGCCGATGAACACGCAGCCGACTTTCACGTGGACGGTTTCCGCTGGTGGAACGATGGACCCGTCCGGTCGATTCACGGCCGGTCTCACGCCCGGCGGTCCGCATACCGTAAGCGCCAACACTGCCACTTTGACTGGCACCGCTTCAATCACCGTCTCCGCGCCTTCGTCGGGACTGGTGGCCGCATATTCGTTTAACCAGTCTTCTGGCACCACCCTCACCGATTCCTCCGGTTGGGGTAACCAGGGCTCCATCTCGGGCGCCGTCTGGACTAGCGGCCGGTACGGCGCAGGCCTGCTCTTTGATGGAGTTGATGACAGGGTTGACATCGGCGACAGCTCCAGCCTCGACCTAACGGCGGGTATGACGCTCGCCGCCTGGGTTAGGCCAAGTTCATCGTCTTACCGTTACCGTAGCGTGATACTCAAAGAGCGTGCTGGCCACCTCGTGTATGCGCTTTACGAGAACAATAACTCTGCGCGCCCTGCCGGCGAGATCGGGCTCGCAAGCGGAAATCCTTCGATCGCGGGTACGGCCCGGGTGCCGACTGATGTGTGGACTCACCTCGCCGTCACGTATGACGGCGCCATGCTTCGTCTTTACATGAACGGCGTGCCGGTCGGCGCGCGCCCACTCACTGGAAATATCCTGACCTCGTCTGGAGCTCTGCGCCTTGGGGGTAACGCTGTCTGGGGCGAATACTTCCACGGCGTGATTGACGAAGTCAGAATCTACAATCGCGCAAGAACGGAGTCTGAGATCCAGCAGGACATGGCACAGCCACTCACCCCATAGCTTCCCGGATCGAGGGCGGGCAGATGGGGACCTGCACGACTCGCTGCCGACCCCTTGGGGAT
>JBKKBS010000263.1:0-4026 GCA_046713815.1 Tepidiformaceae bacterium | reverse complement strand
GTTCCCGTAGGCGTCGCCGCCGGTGTATTCGTAGTCCCAGCGGCTGGTGTGGAAGGTGTGCCCCGTGAACGTCTCGATGCCCTCGATTGCGGGCAACTTGGGCCGGTTGAGGGGTCCGTTTGACATCGCCACAAAGCGCGCGCGCATCCGGTCTCCGCGGTTCGTGGAGATGATCCACCTGAGCGCATCCTCGTCCCAGCGCAGTTCCGTCACCTCCGTCTGGAAGCAGGCGTTGTCGTAGAGGTCGAACTTCCGGCCGATCGCGCGGCTGTACTCCATGATCTCGGGCGCGCGCGCGTATCGTTCGGTGGGGATGTAGCCCACCTCTTCGAGCAGTGGCAGATAGATGTACGCCTCGATGTCGCACTGCGCGCCAGGGTAGCGGTTCCAGTACCAGGTGCCGCCGAAGCCGCCGCCCTTTTCGATGATGCGAATGCTCTCCACGCCCGCCTCACGCAGCCGTGCGCCTGCGAGCAATCCCCCGAATCCGCCGCCGACGATGGCGACCTCAACGTCGTCGGTCAGCGCCGGGCGTGAGTCGGGCTGCGTGTACGGGTCCTCCACGAAGCGCGTGAAGTCGCCCACGACTTCACGGTACTGGCTGTTGCCATCGGAACGAAGGCGCCGGTCTCGCTCCTGCCGGTACTTGTCGCGCAGGGCGTCCGGGTCGAATCCAAGGTCGGAGATGGCGGCCGGCGTCTCTGATTGCTTGAGCGTCATTGCGGGGCTCCTCTGCGAACTGTAGGCCCCGGCCCGCGGGGCGTCGGGGTGAGATTGTTCGTGTGACGCTAAATTCTAGCTCGCATCCTTTCCATATTGCAAAAGAGGTCGTTATGCCGGGACCAGCAGATCGAATACCATGAACAGGTGACACTCTCCGACACCCTCGGTCGCCCGCTCCGCGACCTTCGCATCTCCGTGACCGACCGCTGCAACTTCCGCTGCACGTACTGCATGCCCAAGGAGGTCTTCGGACCCGCCTTCCAGTTCCTCCAGCGCGATGAGTTGCTGACCTTTGAAGAGATCACGCGTCTCGCGCGCATCTTCATCGAGCATGGTGTCGAGAAGATCCGGCTCACAGGCGGCGAACCGCTCGTCCGCCGCGGCCTCGACGAGCTCGTGCGCCAGCTCTCGGGCGTGCCCGGCCTCCAGGACCTCACACTTACCACGAACGGTTCGCTCCTCCGCGCCCAGGCACGGAAGCTGCGCGATTCAGGCCTCCAGCGCATCACCGTCAGCCTCGACTCCCTCGACGACGCCACCTTCCGCCGCATGAACGATGTCGACTTCCCCGTTGCCACCGTGCTTGACGGGATCGATGCCGCCCATGAAGCCGGCCTCGCCCCCATCAAGGTCAACGCCGTCGTGCAGAAAGGCGTGAACGACGATGGTATCGTCGACCTCGCGCGTCATTTCAAGGGCACGGGCATGATCGTGCGCTTCATCGAGTACATGGACGTGGGCACGACAAACGGCTGGCGCATGGACGAAGTCGTCACCGCGCGGGAGATCGCCGAGCGCATCGACCGCGAACTCGGCATCGAGCCCGCCGGGGCCAATTACGAGGGCGAGGTCGCGCAGCGCTGGCGCTACCGCGACGGCAGCGGCGAGATCGGCATCATCTCCTCGATCACACAGCCCTTCTGCGGCGCCTGCACGCGCGCCCGCCTCGCGCCGGAGGGCCAGCTCTACACCTGCCTCTTCGCGAACCGCGGCCACGACTTCCGCTCGCTGCTCCGCAACGGCGCCAGCGACGACCAGATCAGCAACTTCCTCGCCAGCGTCTGGCGCGTCCGCGACGATCGCTACTCCGAACTGCGCACGGCGGGAACTGTCGTTCCCAAAGTCGAAATGTCCCACATCGGCGGCTAGCCAACATCTTATGCTTGGAGCGCATCTGTCTGTTAGCCCTCGCGTTAGCGAGCGGCACGGCGACCGTCGGCCGCCGAATGGAGCCGCTGGACGCTCGGCCACTCGATCCCTCCGCTCCCTGTCGTCCGCCCCGCTCCGATCCCTCCAGCACCTGTCGCCCGGCGGGCACCTGGTCTCGAGCCGGGGTCGGACGTGTCGAGGACTAAGGACTTCGCACTTGGGACTCCTTTTTACACTCGTTTACCACTGTTCTTTCTCCGGATGTGGTACAACTGCCGTGCCGAATCCGCAGCGATGCGGAACGGGGGACCCACCACCTGGGGTGAATCTCCGCGCAAGCGGAGTAGGCGACTCCCTCGCCGAACCCGTCAGCTAACCCCGTAGGCGTTTGGGAGAGGCGTGGCAGCCCTTCAGTCTGCCACTGGACCTCTCATGACACTGGATGCGCGCGCCTCCTCGTTTGCGTGCCGCGTCCCCAGTACATGGAGGGGCAGTAATGCTTCGAAACCCCGAACCCTGGTGGCGTCGCATCTTCGCCGTGTCCTATGTACCGGCCTACGTCACGGTGCGGCCGCCAGAGGCTCGGCACTGCCCCGAGTGCTATGCGTCCTACGCGCCCAGCGACCGCTACTGCCCGGATTGTCACATGACCGTCCCGGAGTGGCGTTTCGGCTAGATCGAGATTCTTCAGTCCTCCCTCCTCGGTGGAGCGTCACCCCCTGGCGCGACACCAGCAACAGGCCACCCTTGCGGGTGGCCTGTTGTGTTCCAAGGGGTAACGGCGCGCCGTGATGGTGGCATTCGACGTGTACCTCAACGCCGAGACTCGAGGGCAGACAAGGAATCCGGGCTGAGCACCAAGCACATCGAGTCACGCTCGACGCCGTTCCTCCCATCCCCCAGACTTCGCCCACATCCCCAACGCAGGTGAACCCAGATGAAAGCCGCTGTCTATTACGAGACCGGGGGGCCTGAGGTCTTCCGTTACGAAGAGATTCCCGACCCGCGGGTGCGTCCCGGCGGGCTGCTGGTCGAAGTAAAAGCGATCGGCATCCAGGGCGGCGACACGCTCAACCGCCAGGGCGGCGAGATGGCCACGACGCCACACATCGTCGGCTACCAGGCCGCTGGCATCGTGCGCGAAGCGGGCGAGAAGGTCACCGGCTACAAGCCTGGCGACCGCGTCGTCGCGACCATGGGCTTCGGGTCACACGCCGAGCTCGTCTCCATCCCGGAGCAGGCCGCGTGGCGCGTCCCCGAGGCGCTCAGTCTCGAGGAAGCCGCGGGGGTGCCGGTCGAGTTTGGCACGGCGGACGACTGCCTCTTCGAGTTCGGCCACCTCAAGGCGGGCGAGACGGTGCTCATCCAGGCGGGCGCCAGCGGCGTGGGCATCGCCGCCATCCAGCTCGCGAAAAAGGCCGGAGCGACCGTCCTCGCGACGGCCTCCCAGGACGAGAAGCTTGAGCGCCTGAAGGAGTACGGCCTCGACCACGGCATCAACTACCGCACCGAGGACTTCGTCGAGAAGACGATGGAGCACACCGGTGGCCGGGGCGTGGACCTCGTCGTCGACTCAGTCGGCGGCAAGACGCTGGAGGGCAGCATCGCCGCCCTCGCCTACCGCGGGCGGGTGAGCTGGGTGGGCCGCGCCGGCCGCGACGAAACCGTCCCCGAAATCTGGCCGCTGATGCAGAAGAACGGGTCGATCACCGGCGTCTTCCTGGGCGCGGAGATGGGCGTCAACGCCGCCCGCGCCCACGGCATGGTCCAAAAGCTCCTCGAGCGCTGCGCCAGCGGCGAACTGAAGGTCGTCGTGGACCGCATCTTCCCGCTCTCCGGGGCCGCCGACGCCCATCGCTACGTCGAAGCGCGCCACTCCTTCGGCCGCGTTATCTTGAAACCGTAGGCGTTATCGGGTAGCCGGGACCGCCCCTGGTCCCCGGCCCGCCAGTAACTCCCGCCTTCAGCGACCATCCCCCCATCACGCCGGTAGCCGGGACCGCACCTGGTCCCGGGCCCGCCATTAATCACCCGAACTCAGCGATGAACGTCCCTTCGCCGACCGCCGCCGGTCCGCCGACGGCGAAACTGACGCGACCCGGGCGGTCGCGGCTACCCCGTGGCGCCCGCACGGCATTCGATCGTTAACGCGCC
>JBKKBS010000262.1:0-3380 GCA_046713815.1 Tepidiformaceae bacterium | reverse complement strand
CGCGACGTTGCTGCCATCGGCTGGGTTGCACACATCTCGGGGTTATCCGGCCGTGGGCGCTTCGGGGGCGGGGGCCGGCCGGGATGTCTCAGGCAACGCCATGACATCGGACGACACCTGGTCGTTCACCACGGCCGCGCCTGGGCCCTGCACCTCGCCCGCGAACGCCATCGTTGCCGAGAACTGCCAGGCGGGTAATCCGTCGAACGAATGGGACATCTCGGGAATCGGCGATCCGAGCATCCAGGGCTACGCCACGGACATCAGTGTGAACCGCGGCAACGCGGTCTCATTCAAGGTGTCGACAGGTGCGGCAGCGTACCGTTTAGACATCTATCGACTTGGCTACTACGGCGGTAATGGCGCTCGTAGGGTGGCCAGTGTGCTTCCCTCCGTAAGTCTTCCTCAGTCACAGCCGGCGTGCCTCAACGACGCCGCAACCGGCCTCATCGATTGCGGCAACTGGGCCGTATCCGCCACTTGGCCGATCCCCGCGACTGCCACATCGGGCATCTACGTGGCCCGGCTCGTTCGCACCGATACGGGAGGGGCCAGCCATATCCCCTTCATCGTGCGCGACGACTCCGGTACCTCCGCGGTCGTCTTCCAGACGGCCGACACGACATGGCAGGCGTACAACGACTACGGCGGAAACAGCCTCTACACCGGTGGGCCGGTCGGTCGGGCATATAAGGTCAGCTATAACCGTCCGTTCACGACGCGCGGGGTCGACGGCGGACAGGATTGGCTGTTCAGCACCGAGTACCCGATGGTGCGTTGGCTGGAGCAAAACGGCTACGACGTCAGCTACATCACGGGAGTAGACGCCGATCGATTCGGAAGCCTGTTGCTCAACCACGGGCTCTATCTCTCCGTGGGCCACGACGAATACTGGTCGGGCGGGCAGCGCGCGAATGTCGAGGCCGCACGCAACGCGGGCGTCAACCTGGCCTTCATGAGTGGCAACGAGGTCTTCTGGAAGACTCGCTGGGAGACCAGCATCGACGGCACGGGCACCCCTTATCGCACGCTCGTCTCCTACAAGGAGACCCACGCAGGCGCTCCCATCGATCCCGCCGACCCGCCCATTTGGACCGGCACCTGGCGAGATCCGCGCTTTAGCCCGCCCGGCGACGGGGGCCGCCCGGAAAACGCGCTCACGGGCACCTTGTTCATGGTCAATGAGGGCGCCACGACCTCAATTCGTGTGCCCGAAGCCGACGGCAAGATGCGATTCTGGCGAAACACCACGGTCGCCACCCTGTTAGCCGGCCAAACGGCGACGCTGCCCGACGGCACGCTCGGCTACGAGTGGGATGTCGATGCGGACAACGGATTCCGGCCGGCCGGGCTGATCCGCCTCTCCACGACGACCGTGACGGGCGCTCCCATCCTCCTGGACTATGGCTCCACCTATGGTTCGGGGACCGCCGTCCATAACCTCACTCTCTATCGGCACGGCAGCGGCGCGCTCGTGTTCGGCGCGGGCACGGTCCAATGGTCCTGGGGGCTGGACGCAACCCATGACCGTGCTGGCACGCCCGCCGATAGCCGCATTCAACAGGCGACCGTGAACCTCTTCGCGGACATGGGCGTCCAGCCCGTGACCCTCCAGGCCGGGTTGGTAGCGGCTTCCGCCACCACCGACACCGCGGCGCCCACGTCCGTCATTACGTCTCCCGCGGCGGACTCATCGATCGGTACCAGCACCGCGATCACCGTCGCAGGCACGGCCACCGATGCGGGCGGGGGCGTCGTCGGCGGTGTTGAAGTTTCCACGGATGACGGCGTTACCTGGCGCCGGGCAACCGGCCGAGCATCGTGGACGTACGCGCTCACCACCCCGAACACGGCCGGGAATATCACCATCCGCAGCCGCGCCACCGACGACAGTGGCCGGATCGAGACGCCTTCCGCGGGTGTAACTATCTCCGTGGGCGCCGACTCCACGCCCCCCACCATCATCGCCACGTCCCCCGCCGCCGGGAGCACCGGGTTTACCATCACCGCCAACGTCACGGCGACCTTCAGCGAAGCCATGACGGGCTCCACCATCCATTCCACCAGCTTCGAACTGCGCCAGGGCAACCAGTCGGGCACCCTCGTGGCCGCCGTCATTAGCTACAACACCACGACTCGCGTTGCAACGCTCAACCCGAGCGCATCGCTCCTCGCGGGTACTGTCTACACGGCCGTTCTCAAGGGCGGGGCCACCGACCCACGGGTCAAGGACGCCGCCGGCAACGCCCTTGCCGCCGACTTCGCCTGGCCGTTCACCACGGAAACCGGGGACATCACGCCTCCGACCGTTACGGCGGTCACGCCGGCCGCGGCAAGCACGGGGTTCGCCGTTACCGCGAACGTTACCCCGACCTTCAGTGAAGCAATGACGACCTCGACCATCACCACCACCACCTTCCAGCTCCACCGGGGAGACGAGGGCGGGCCCCTGGTGCCGGCCGTGGTTACCTACAACACCACGACACGGGTCGCCACCCTGAACCCCAGTGCCACGCTTTTGCCCGGCACCCAATACACCGCTGTCGTCATCGGCGGCGCCATCGACCCGCGGGTGAAGGACGCAGCGGGCAACGCACTCGCCGCGAATCATGTCTGGTCGTTCACGACGGCTGGCACGCAGTCCGGGTCCATCACCTACGACGGCGCCAACGACTGGGTGAACGTCCCCAACACGGCAAGCATCGCCATCAACAACAACCTGACGGTGGAGGCGTGGGCGAAACCCACCACCTTGAGCAGCCGGCGGGGCGTCGTCGTGAAGGGCAACTGGCAACTGGACGTGGAGCCCACGGGCGCCAACTTCCGCGTCGTCTTCCGCGCAAAGATTTCCGGCAAGTGGAGGACCGTGACCACGGGCGGATTCGCCTACAGCCAATGGCACCACATGGCAGCAACTTACGATGGCGCGACGATGAAGGTCTGGGTAAACGGGACTCTTGCGGCCTCCGGCGCCTGGCCTGGCTCGATCGACTCGTCTTCCGGGACCTTGTTCGTCGGCGCACTATCGGGCTCGTCCGGGTTCTTCGCGGGGAACATCGACGAAGTGCGCGTCTCCAACTCCGTGCGCTACACGGGGGCCTTCGGAGTGCCCTCGTCAGCATTCGCGCCCGACGGCAACACAGCCGCCCTCTGGCACTTCAACGAAGGGACGGGCACCCTCGCGGGCGATTCGTCCGGCAACAACAACACGGGCACTCTCACGAATGCCCCCGCCTGGTCGACCGACACGCCCTTCCCATAGCCCCTCGTCGGCGGCGCGCGTCACGGTACGCATCCGCCGCGACGAAGACGCCACACCGGAGGTTTCGCTTGCTCGAAGAACGCGCGGCGCCGACTGCTCCCGGCGGGCTGTCCCAAGC
>JBKKBS010000261.1:0-4498 GCA_046713815.1 Tepidiformaceae bacterium | reverse complement strand
CGACCCCGAGGAGCATCAGCGTACGCAACATAGCTTTCCTACTTCGGCGGCGATGCGGGGTCGCGACGCGGAAGCTCCCGCTCCGTTGCCAGGCGAGCACCGGCGCCCGTCGAGCGGGATGCCTGGGAGCAGGTTGAACGCGCCGAGGACGAGGCTCACCGTCGCGAGGTAGATAAATACGCCCACGTCCGACGGCGGTATCGTCTAGCATGTGTCCTTCGCGCGAAAAGCCGACCGCGACGGCTGGCGCCTGCCGTCGGCCCGGGATCAGACTGCCTCGAACCCTGGCGTTTTCAGGTCGAAAGGCTGACGTCTTTTAGGTCCACCACTTCAACGTCGGCACCGCAGTCCAGTAAGCGGCCAGGCGCCATTGAGCGGTTCACTCCAATGATGACGGCGAACCCGCCCTCGCGCCCGGCCGGCACACCGGCGATGGCATCCTCCACGACCGCCGTGCGCCCGGGGGCCACTCCCAGGCGCCGGGCCAACTCCAGGAGCATGGCCGGGTCCGGCTTGCCTCGGAGCCCGAGTGCCGCCGCATCCGTGCCATCGACCTTCGCATCGAAGAAGCCCATCGCACCAGCGGCCACGAGGGTGGCGTTCGCGTTCTGGCTGGCCGAAAAGACCCCGGTCTTTAACCCGGCTCCACGGAGCTTTCGGATTAGCTCTAGGGTCGAGTCGAACACCGCCACGCCCCGCCGCTCAACCTCTTGACGGAAGTAGGCATCCTTGCGATTTCCGAGGGCGCAGACCGTCTCTCCCCCTGGTAGGTCGTCAGGGTCTCCGTAGGGGAGGGTGATGCCGCGGGAGGCGAGAAATGCGACGACCCCCTCGTAGCGCGGTCTGCCATCCACGTAGGGAAGGTAGTCGCGTTCGACATCGAACGGTACGAACGACTTGCCTGTCCTGGCGTCGAGAAATGCGTCAAAGACCTGCTTCCAGGCGGCGGCATGCAGCTCTGTAGTTCGTGTCACTACTCCGTCCGTGTCAAAAATGACGGCGTCCAAGTTCTTTATGAAAAGCTGAATCCCGTCCGGAACCCTGGGTTTCACAGATGCCTCCTGACCGCCTACGCCCGCACATCCATCGGCTTGCTCAACGATGCTAGTTCGGGACCGCCGACGATGAGCACGGGACAAGGAGTGCGCTCGAGCACGGCCCGCAGGATTCGAGCCCGCCCCGGCTGCAAACGGCTGCGCCTCACAAGGACGATAGCGTCGGACGCACGGTCACGAGCGAAGTGTGCTATCTCGCTGCCGGCCTCCCCCTGCGCGAGAAATATCTCAACCGGCACGTCAGGCGGACAACTCGCGCAGGTGGCGACCAGGCGCTCCGCCACCTCCGTAGCCCATTCTGGCCACTCGTGCTGCTTCTGATCGACATAGCGTGGCGCCCCGATGCTGCCACGCTCACCCGGCGCAGTGCTACCACTTCCCGCGACATAGAGGAGATCAACCGAGGCGCCGAGGCGCTGGGCCAGCTCCATGACCGGACGCAGCGCCGTAGACGTTGTAGGCGTGCCATCGATGGGAAGAAGGAGCCGCCGCAACTCGCGAGGGCTCTCCGCAGCCTCTGGCCGGACGAGGAGGATCGGCTGACGGCTCCTCGCAATGACTCCTTCGGCGACGCTGCCGAGGTGCCTCCCTTCATCGATAGACGTAACGTGGGTGGTCAGCACTACGAGCGCCACGCCCGGGTCTTCGGCGGATGCGAGTATTCGCGACACCGTTCCGCCGGCTTCAATGCGAAGGTTGTAAGCGCCGAGCCCGCTCCCCCAAGTTTCGCGGAGCGCCTGGTCAACCGCACTTCTCGAAGCGTCACCACCAGTAATGTGAAGAACCTCGATGTCTGCAGCCAACTGGGCCGCAAGTACGCGGGCTACAGGAAACGCTGTCGCTGACGCACGGGCTCCGTCCCAGGCGACGACGATCTTTTGGCGTCCAGCCGTATGGGCGGACATCAAGTCACCTCCTGCCACTCCCCATCGGGACGCAGCTCACACCAGACGGTCTCACGCCGGCGCAGGCGAAAGTGGAGCGTGCCGACGCCGACCGAGATCGGCGCGCCGATCTCGAGCGTCATGCTCGCGCGGAGCGGCTCGCCGGTCACGTCGACCCTCAGCCGCCGACCCCGCCAGCGCACTGCGAAGCGCACGCCCCGCCACCCCGGGGGAGGATGCGGGTCGAGACGCGGGCCCGAATCGTCGAGACGGAGGCCCGCGAACCCGAACACCGCCGCCTGCCAGAGGCCGCCAAGCGCACCAATGTGCACGCCGCCAGCCGCGGTGCCCATGGTGTCCTCCAAGTCGATCGCCGCTGTCTGATCGAACAGGCGCTTGGCGAGTCCAATGTCGCCCATCCGCGCCGCGACGGTCGCGTGTGCCGGCGGGCTCAGCGAGCTTCCGTGCCCAGTGCGCGGCTCGTAGTAGCGGAAGTTGGCGCGATGAACGTCCGGGCCGAAGCGGTCGGGCAGGAGGGCCAGAAGCATGACCACATCCGCCTGCTTGATCACCTGTGAACGCGCCGTACGTTCTTGACCCAACATGACATCCATAGGTGCCGTTCGTGTCGTGTACGCCCCGAGGTCGATGTCCTCAAGCGAGAAAAACCCTGCAAACTGCTCGAACCGACCGGTCTCGGGTTCGAAACCGGTCGCCAGTCGCTCCTCGACATCTCGCCAGAGCGCAAGCTCGTCGTCCGTGAGCTCGAGTCTCTGCCTCAGTGCCTCCCAGCGCGCGGGCCAGCGGCGCTGCAGAAGCGCGGCGGTTTTGCGGCCACACTCAAGGTTGAAGGCGGCCATGACATTTGTGTAGGCGTTATCGTCGATGTCCTCGTGGTATTCATCCGGGCCGATGACCCCTCGAATGTGGAAACTGCCATCGTCGTCCAACCGCGCGCGGCTCGCCCAGAAGCGGCTCGTCTCGAGAAGCACCTCAGCGCCCGCTTCCAAGAGAAACCGGGTGTCGCGCGTTGCTTGCCAGTATTGCCACACGGCGTAGGCAATGTCGGCGCTGATATGGTGCTCCGTAACACCGCAGCGAATGGAGATGACCTGTCCTTGCGGTCCGAGAGCGAACGCCGGCGTGGTTTCCTCGCCTGTGTCGGCGGACTCCCACGCGTAGAGTGCCCCCCGGTAGCCCAGGGTTGCCGCCTTTGCCCGTGCCGCGGGGAGGGTGTGGTAGCGGTACATGAGCATAGCGCGGGCGGCGGCCGGCCATGTCAGCGTGTAGAAAGGGAGGAGAAAGATCTCTGTGTCCCAAAATACGTGCCCCTTATAAGCGTCACCGGTGAGTGCTCTGGCTCCGACTGACACACGCTCGTCATCCGGGTTGGCCGCGCTGATGAGATGGTAGATGGCGAAACGAAGCGCCTGCTGGCTGGCATCATCGCCATCAATGGCGACGTCGCTCTCTAACCAGCGCTGTCGCCAGGCTCGGATGTGGCCCCGCCAGAGACGCTGCACATCGCCCGATACACGAGGCTGGATTGCGTGCGTGCGGTCGGCCGCAGCCTCACCTGACTTTCCTGTCGCGAACACTACGATGCGTGACAGGCACGCCGTCTGTCCGTTACCGCCCCTCCAGGACCACCGAACCCTCTCCGGCTCTTTCCCCACCCGCCGCATCCGCACGCCATTCACCGCGAGGCACGAGCTGGAGGCCACGCCGAGAACGCGCGGCCGCTTCCCTAAGACGAAGGAGGTCGTTCCATTCACGGAGCCTGCGAGCTGCAAGGGGTAGGGGGTAGGCTCGAGACCGACTTCGAGTTCCAACTGGCACGGTCGGTTGGTCTCGACAGTGCAGACTTGGACGGCGGCGGCCCGGTTGGACAGCGCGGCAAAACGCAGGTCCTCTACCCACACCGTTGTGCCGTCCTCCAGTCGTTGCTGGAAGGTGCTGAGGAAGAGCCCCCGGCGAAAGTCGAGTGCACGAAAGTGCTCGATCGTCCGCCCGCCTTCTAGCGAAAGCTCAGTGCCGTCAATGTACAGCCGGATCCTCAGCCAGTTCGGCGCCGAAACGAGGGAAGGGACGGGATGGTCAGCGCCGGAGGCGTCAAAAAGCCCGGCGATGTACGTTCGCGGGCGAGACGCCCGCGTGGGCTGTAGGAGTGAGCCTCGCACTCCCAGAAAACCGTTCCCGATTGCGAAACGCGATTCGATGTCATGCTCCAGTGCTGGCTCGTAGCCGTGGACGACGAGGAACCACTGTCGACTCGAAACTCGCTCGAAGACGCGCTTTAGAGGTTTGAGGCGAGTCAGCAACATTTGGCCCCCGAAGCCCGCGCGAAAGAGACCGCGCTATATGTTTCGCACTATAGTTTCCCGCCACGCGCGGCCATCATCGTGGTGATGGGCCCGATATTCCGGGACCGGGGAAGAAGGTAGGCTAACTGTGCCGCAGCCCCAACTCAAGAGAGTCCGGTAGGCCTTCTCGTAGCGGTCCGTCATCAATCGCACCGAGAAGTAACGTTCTACATGGGCGCGACAGTCAGCACGACGT
>JBKKBS010000260.1:0-5276 GCA_046713815.1 Tepidiformaceae bacterium | reverse complement strand
GCAATACCTCACGCACCTTATTGCGCAGGCCAGCTCCGAGGGCACTCCTGGGGTCACGGTGGGGGGGGACGGGCCGGAAGTACTCGGGGTCGACGACCGCGTAAAGCTCGCACAGGCCGAGGCCACGATGCGTGCGCGCATCATCCGGCGCCATCAGCTGAACGGCGTGACGATTGTCGATCCCGCCACCTCCTATATCGACGCAGGCGTGACCATCGCCCAGGACGTCACCATCCTGCCGAACTGTCACCTGATGGGAGCGACGACCGTTGCGGGCGACGCCACGATCGGACCGGGGACCACGCTTCGGAACGCGCGCATCAAAACTGGCACGGCCGTCGCACAATCCGTCGTTGAGGACTCCGAGATTGGCGCTCGTTGCGGCGTGGGACCGTTTTCGCACATCCGCGGCGGATCAGTCATTGGCGACGATTGCCAGGTGGGCAACTACGCGGAGATCAAGAACTCGCGCATCGGGCGGGCCGTGAAGATGCACCATTTCAGCTACATGGGCGACGCGGACGTGGGAGAGGAAACGAACATCGCGGCAGGCGCCATAACCTGCAACTGGGACGGCGTGAACAAGAACCGCACGACCATCGGCGCTCGCGTCTTCATCGGCTGCGACACGATGCTCGTGGCGCCGGTCACGATCGGCGACGGGGCACTGACGGCGGCAGGGGCGGTAGTGACGAAGGACGTGGCTCCGGGGGCTCGGGTGGCGGGGATGCCCGCAAGGCCGCTATCAAACGGGCGAGAAGAGTGATGGACCTCTCGAGTATCGCGGCCATCGTCCTTATCGCGGTGTTCACGGCCGTCCTGGGCGCCGTTGCGGCCACGGAGACCGCGCTCGAGCGCGCGAGCGACGTGCGCATCCAGGCGCTCGCCGCCCGCGGCGACGAACGCGCACGCCGCATCGCCGGGGACGTACAGCCGCGCGTCTTCCTGGGGCCTCTCACACTCGCGCGGGTTATGTCGGCCGCGGCAGTCGTGTCGCTGTTCGCGTTCCTGGGGGCGAAGGCGTACGGGACAGGGGGCGCGATCGGCCTGGGCTTGGCCGGCGGACTGTACGGGGCGCTCGTTGAGATGACGGTTGGGTTGCTCGTGGCACGCCAGCCGGAGTACGCGGCGCTCTATCTGAGCCGAGTAGCGCGGATCACGGTGACGCTCCTGAGGCTGCCGGCATGGCTGCTCGGGTTGCCCTCGCGGCTCCTGGAGCGCTCCATCCGGGCGGTAACGCCGGGTCGCGAGATCGACATCCTTGCACTTGTCGAACGGGAGGAGGCGGCGGGCGGTGTGGAAGAGCAGGAGCGGCGCATGATCCGCGGGATCATCGCACTCGAGGACAAGACGGTGCGGGAGATCATGGTCCCGCGCATCGATATCGCGGCGGCGGACGTGGAGGACAGCGTTACGGGCGTGGCGCACCTCGTGACGGAGCGCGGCTTCAGCCGGGTCCCCGTCTACCGCGAGAACATCGATGACATCGTAGGCATCATTTACGCCAAGGATCTGTTGCGCGCCGTGACGACGGGAGATCAGGAGCGGCAATTGAAAGATATGCTCCGTGAGCCGACGTTCATCCCCGAATCGAAAAAACTCGACAACCTTCTGACGGAGATGCGGGCGGGCCGGACGCACATGGCGATCGTCGTGGACGAGTACGGGGGCACGGCCGGGCTGGTGACGATCGAGGATCTGCTCGAGGAGATCGTGGGCGAGATCACGGACGAGTACGATGTCGCGGAGTCAACGATGGAAGTGATCAGCCCCGACGAAGTCGTGCTCGACGCGAGCGCGGGCACGGATGTGCTTCGCGAGTTATTTGGCTACGAAGTGGAGTCCGAGGATTTCGACACGATCGGCGGCTTCCTCATTCACGAGCTCGGGCGGCTGCCAGCGGTGGGTGACGAAGTCCAGGTGGATGGTCTCACGCTGCGCGTGTTGAGCATGGCCGGGCGACGCATCCGGCGGCTGCGCATCGCTCGCGTCACCCAGGACGCGTTGGAAGCAGCGCGCGCCCGAGGCTAGCGCTGCCCGGAGGCCTCTGAGGGTTGTATAGTTCGCGACGCGTGGGGCGACATCCAGAGCTTCCGATGTGGTTGGCGTTACGCCGGGTGGGACTCGGAAGCACGAACTTTGCCCTGCTACTGAAGGCGTTCGGCAACATCGAGACCGCATGGGGGGCCGGCTCCGAGCAGGTCGCGCGGGCCGGTATCGACCCGCAGTTCATCCGTGCCATGCAGAAGGCGCGGAATGGGTACGACCCCGACGGTGAGCTGGCGGCGCTCGACAAGCATGGCGTACGGGCGTACACGTGGCTCGACGAAGACTTTCCCGCCTCGTTGCGCGAGATCCCCCAGAGCCCGCCGGTGATTTTCGCGCGCGGCAAGCTGGGGCCGCAGTTCGACCCCGCGGTGGCGGTGGTGGGGACGCGGCGAGTGACTCCCTATGGGCGCCAGGCCACGGAGCAATTCACGAGCGCGATGGCACGCGCGGGCGTGGCGATCGTGAGCGGCCTCGCCCGGGGAGTGGACGCGATCGCGCACCGGGTGGCCCTGGAGGAGGGGGCGCCCACCGTGGCCGTGCTTGCGGGCGGAATCGACCGTGTCTTCCCGGCGGAGAACCAGGGGCTTGCGGAGCGGATCGTGGAACAGGGATGCCTGGTGAGCGAGTATCCGCTGGGGATCCCGCCTCGGCCCGACTATTTCCCGCGTCGCAACCGGATCCTGTCCGGGCTGGCGCGCGCGACGCTCGTCGTGGAGGCAGGGAAGGGGAGCGGCGCGCTGCACACGGCGAACTGGGCATTCGAGCAGCGGCGGGACGTGTTTTCCGTGCCCGGCAACGTGTTCTCGAAACAGAGCGAGGGCACGAACCAGCTCATCCGCGAGAGCACAGCCAAGCTTGTGGCCACTCCCGAGCAGCTGCTCGAGGAGATCAACCTGTTGAGCGCGAACGGCCAGATCCCGCTCGTGCGGGAGACGCGTGATTCCGTCGTTCCGGCGCCGAAACAGGCCGCCACGCAGGACGAGGGCAAGATCCTCCACTGGTTGCAGGAGGGTCCGGCTCACGTCGACGAGATCGTGCGCGCCTCCGGTCTGCCCGTGTCGTTCGTGAGCGCCACGTTGCAACTGCTGGAGCTAAAAGGGATGGTGCGGCAGGAGATGCCACTCGTGTATGCGCGGGCGTGAGGCCCTCACCCCCGGCCCCTCTCCACCGCGGTGGAGAGGGGAGCACGTTCCACGGAGGGAGGTCAGGTGAAAACGTACAGGCTGGTGCTGGAGTCGGGGCCGAAGCGGATGCGGACGTGGGCGCAGGTCCCCGCGCTGCCGGGGTGTGGATCGAGTGGTCCGACGACGGACGACACGGTAGCGGAGGCTCCGGACGCGATCCGCGACTTTCTGCGAATGCTCGCGAGGCACGGGGAGGCGGTCGCCCCGGACGAGGAGATCAAGATCGAAGTCGATCGGCACGTCACGGACAATAAGTGGGTCGGCTACGGCATCGAACTCGACGAAGACCTGGAGCCCCTTTCGCGCAACGATTTGGAACAGCAGCTCCGCTGGGCGCAATGGATGCGGGGGGAGATGCTCGCGCTCCTGGAAACGGTGGGCGATGACGCATTCACAGAGAAGCCGGCTAAAGGACGACCCCTCCGCCAAATCGTCGAGCATGTCTTCGGGGCCGAATACAGCTACGTCCGCCGGTTCGGGAAGATCGACGGGGTGAAGGGTCCCGGCAACGTCGAGGCGATGGACCGAGCCGAGCTCATGGACTGGATGGCGTTTGTCCGCGAGCGGGAGATGGAGCGGCTACAAGCGTTTACCGACGATGAGCTTTGCCGCGTGGAGCGGGCCGGCAGCCAGGTGAAGACGGCGCGGTCCTACATGAGGAAGCTGCTCGCGCACCAGTGGGAGCACCTTGTGGAACTGCGCGAACGGGTCGAAGCGCGGGAATAATCGATCCCTCGCGCGTACGGGCGCTCGTGCCGCCCGAAGGGCGGCTTCCCCTCGACAAACTCCGGGAGCCGTGCGTACCGTGTTGAACAAGCCCCCGAGCGGCGAAGAAAGAAAGAAACATTGGCAACAGCAATAACAAAAAACCCGGCACGCACCGCAAAGGCGCCCGTCCAGCGGCGGCCAGCCCGGCGCAGCGCCGTGCCTGCGACATCTGACGGGAACGGATCCGGCGCCGGCCGGCGAGGCGGGCACGCTCGCAATCTCGTGATCGTGGAGTCCCCGGCGAAAGCCCGGACGGTGGAGAACATCCTCGGGCCGGACTACCGCGTGGTCGCCTCGGTCGGGCATGTGCGCGACCTCCCAAACTACGGCTACGGCGTAAAGGACATCAAGAACGGAGACTTCACTCCGATTTATGTCGTGCCGAAGGAGAAGCGGGCGGTCGTTGAGGAGATCAAGGCCCTGGCGAAGAGCGCGGAACGGGTCTACCTCTCGACTGACCCCGACCGGGAGGGCGAGGCGATCGGCTGGCATGTACTCGAGGCCGCCGAGATCCCGAAGGAGAAGGTGACGCGAGTGGTCTTTCACGAGATCACGAAGCCGGCGATCGAGGCGGCGTTCCGCGAGGCAGCCGCGGGCGGGGGCGCGGCAGGCGGCGAACACCATCGCAACAAACCCGGCGAACTCGACATGACGCTCGTCGACGCGCAGCAGGCGCGGCGCGTACTCGACCGGCTGATCGGCTTCCCGCTGACGTGGTTCGTGCAGAAGAAAGTGGCCCGCAGCGCGAGCGCCGGGCGCGTGCAGAGCGTGGCGTTGCGGCTGATTGTCGAGCGTGAGCGGCTGATCCAGGACTTTCGGTCAACCGAGTGGTGGAGCATCCACGGTCAGCTCTCGAAGGCAGACCGCCAGTTCGAGGCCGAGCTGTCGAAGCTCCCCGGCGAGACGCGAGGCACTTCGCTCAAGCCGCCCTTCGAGCAGCGCCGCCCGGCGCTTGGTTCCGAGGCGGAGGCGCACGAGTTGCTTGTGGTGCTGAAGCACAGTGACTTCTCCGTGTCGAGCGTAAAGAAGGGCGAGCGCAACAAGGCGCCCGTGCCTCCGTTCACAACCAGCACATTCCAGCAGGCGTCCGTGAACCGCCTGGGCATGAGCGCGGCGTGGGCCATGGCCCTCGCCCAGCAGCTCTATGAGGGCGTCTAGGGGCAATCGGGACTCATCACCTATATGCGCACGGACTCGCTCAACATCTCGCTCGTGGCACGGGGAGAGGCACGTCGATACGTCGAGGGGCGATGGGGCAGGGAGTACGTGCCAGAG
>JBKKBS010000259.1:0-2543 GCA_046713815.1 Tepidiformaceae bacterium | reverse complement strand
TTCGTATCGGTCGTTGCATCCAGGTTCCTGAACTGCGCGAGGCGCGGCCCCCAACGGGCGACACTCGCGTAGTCCGCCGCCTCCGCGTAACGATCCGGCCCCTGCACCCGCACCCAGTTCGCCTCCGCACCCGCATCGAGCGGCGTGAACAACGCGACCGGGTGGTCCGCCGGGCCGTACGTGTAGTCCGACGCATCACTTGCGCCGCAGCCAGTGACGATGAACTGGTCGCCGTCGCCGCGTGCGCCGTCGCTCGTCACGCCGAGGAGGCGGGCGACCGCGTTCCCGCCGCTCTCGCCCGGCAGCAATGCGAACGCGGGTGTGCCGCTCCCCCACTCGCTCGATGGCGCTCGCCCGCTGGTGGCATACGCCACACCCGCGCGGTTGGCGATACGCGCGAACACCTGCGCGCGAGTGAGCGCTCCCGCCGCCGTTTGCCACGCCTGCGACGAGCGCCAGCGCGCGGCCTGCTCCCACGCCCCGGATGCCTCGATCACCACCACCCGCCGCCCGTCGCGGACAACGTAACTGATGCTGTCGACAGCGAACCGCTGTACGTGACCGTACTCAGCGGTCCCGCTCACCCCGCTCAGGTAGCCGCCCGTCAGTTCAATCGTCCCGCCCGCCATGGTCGCGGGGAAGGCGGCGTTCGGGAGTCCTCCCACCGAAGGATTGAGTGCGCCGTCCGAGTTGTCGAGTGTGATCCGGCAACGCGCCGATTCCGGCGCGACGCCGACGGAGCAAGCCACGAGCCGCGCCGAAAGCGCGTCGGCGGCGGGCGCCGCTGCTCGCCAGACGCCAGAGGGCGTCGTCATCCATACGGCCGCAGTGCCTACGGCGAATACCACGCCGTTGACGCCGGTCGCCTCCAGCGGTGCGGGCTCCGACCAGAACGTGTTCACGCCCGCGCCGTTCGGAGGGTGGGCGTACATCACGCGGTCGGCGGCGACGGCTCCCGCCTCGCGCTGGACGAAGGCGGCGTGGATGTCGCCCTCGAGGGCGATGATGGCGGGCGCGGCGAAAGTCGTCGTGCTCGCGGCATCGGCCTCGGCGATGGCGTTGAGTCCCGTCCAGGTGTTCGCGGGCAGGAGGCCGTCGCCCATGCGTACGCCCCACGATCGTGGGTCCGGCGTCGTCACCTCCGTGCCCGTGACCACGAGCGAGAAGTCGCCCCCATCGTGGCAGGCGGCGATGCCCGTGATCGACGCGACGCTCCCGGACTTGCTCCAGTTAGTGCCGCTGCCCGCCCACGTCCCCGCCGTGCGCCGCAACGACTTCAGCGTCGTGCCCGTGCCGAGCGTGTAGAAGAGGCATGCATCCCCGTTCGGCCGGAAGACGATGGCCACCGACCCGATCGCGCTGGCCTCGGTCACCACCGTTACCGCCGCCGCCCATGTGGCGCCGTTGTCCGTCGATGCCCGGACCTTCAGCGTCAGCCCGGAGTTGTCGACGAATGCGAGCAGCGCCTCCCCCGGGCGTGCGCAGAGCGCGACGCCTGTGCCCGACGTGACCGCCGCGAGATTCGTCCAGGAGGAGTAGGTTGAGCCGCTTCCCGGCGTGGCCACGCGCTGCACGAAGAGCGTACCCGCATCGTTCCGCGCGCGGAGGAGCGAGCCATCGCCCGCGACCGCGGCGGCATGGGGAGAGCTCGCCTCGGCGCCGATGTAGTATCGCTCCCAGCGGAACGTGCGCACGCCGAAACGCTGCGCCATCCCCCGTACTTGCACCACCGGCCGCCGCGCCCGCCCCTTCTGGTGCGCCAACAACGTCGCACTCAACGTCTGCATGTCCGGAGCGTGCGGAGAGAGCGAGCAGAACTCAAAGGGCATCGTGGCACGCAAATGGAGCCGGAAGCGTAAGCGACCGGTCACTCGTTCCGGCCACCCTCACCATCGCGTGGCGGCCAATCTCGAGGAAGATCCTCGCCTTGCCCGTGTACGACGTAATGCCACGCCGCGCTCACATGTTCCTTGCGCCACAACTTCCGCGTACTCCCGTGGCTCGTCCAAACCTCTCGGTGGGCGGCGATCAATCCCTGCTCGCGAAGCCTCCGCGTCGACCACGCCTTCACGTCGTTCATGATCTTCTCGCCCCGCACATGCCCCGAGACAAGGAGGTGCACGTGGTTGGTCCGCACGTTCAGCGCCTGGAGGTACCAGCCACGATATTCGCAAGCCCGGCGGATCGTGTCCTCGACCAGCCCGCGCTGTGGCGAGTCGAGCGTCTGCGGTTCGTGCTTCATCTTCGACATCGCCATCGTTCGCCGCATCGTGCTGGGCGGTCGTACAGGGGTCCCGGGCTCGTTGTGCTTGCGGCTCACGGAGCCACGCACATCGCCCGGGAGCCAGGTGCCATAGGTGGTGAAAGTGATGAAGTACGCAAGCGGCCAATCGAGCGTTTCGCTCATGCAGCGCACTTTATCGAGCGGGGAAGGATTCGGCACCGGTCGCTTACGCTTCCGGCTCCCTATCCACGCTAACATGGCCCCCAACACTAGCCTCTGGGAAAGCGGTCCCGTCCTGTCTCATATACACAACTCCGAG
>JBKKBS010000258.1:0-3451 GCA_046713815.1 Tepidiformaceae bacterium | reverse complement strand
TCGAGCACGCTCGCGACGCGGTAGCTCAACATCGTCGCCACCTCCACGTCGATTCGGAGCTGGACCAACCGCTGGCGGTGCGAGCTTGACGCACGGCGTCCCGAGCCGCGGATGTATGCGGCGAGGTGGTCGGGCGTGCGGCGTGCACCGCCGGCGTTAGCGATGTGCGAGCGTTCGAGGGCGAGCGTCGTCGCGGCGAGATACCAGCCGCGGTTCTGCTCACCGAGGAGCGCGTCTCCGGGCATGCGCACGCTGTCGAAGAAGTACTGGCCAAAGCCCTTGCGCCCGGACATGTTGCGCAGCATCTGGAAGCTCACGCCCGGCGATTTCAGGTCGAGGAGAAAATAACTGATGCCCTTGTGCTTGGGCGCTTCGGGATCCGTGCGTGCGAGCACGTACATCCAGTCGGCGTAGTGGCCGTGGCTCGTCCAGATCTTGGTGCCGTTGAGGATCCAGTCGTCGCCGTCGCGCACGACCGTGGTCTGGAGGCTGGCGAGGTCGCTGCCGGAGCCCGGCTCGCTGAACCCCTGGCACCAGACGACATCCCAGTTCGTAATTCCTGGCAGGTGGCGTCGCTTCTGCGCATCGGTGCCGTACATCTGGATCGTCGGCCCGGCGTAGCCAACAGCCGGTCCGCGCCCCCCGCTAGGCGCCCGTGCGTATGCCATCTCCTCGCCGAAGACGAGCTGGTCCATCGGCCCAAGCCCGAGGCCGCCGTATTCCTTCGGCCAGGCGGGCGCGATCCAGCCTTTCGCCGCGAGCTTCTTGTTGAACGCCTTGAGCCGCGGCGGATCTTCCTCCTCGGCATACGGGAACGCCTCGTCCTCGGGCGCCACGTTCTCCCGCAGCCACGCCCGCACCTCCGCCTGAAGGACAAGCTGCGCATCCGAGAGCCTCATGTCCACGGGACGGACTATAAACCACAGAGGCACAGAGGCACGGAGGACGACGAATTTAGTGACGCTGTGTCTCAGCGGTTCAGGTTGGGCGGTCCAAAAGTTCCACGGCATCGCGGATTGTCTGGATACGGTGGATGTTGGGGCCTTCGAGCCATCGGTTTCGGCGCCAGTCGATGAGGAAAACGTGGGGAATGAGTTCGGCCACCCACTGGGCCGTGTGGGGGTCGTCCTCGAAGTGGGCGAACGCGCCCAGCTCCTGGACCATGCGCGTCTTGAACCGCGCCGGCGTCTCCTCCCATGTGGGCCGCAGGTAGATGGTGGGCTCGACGTCGAAGTATCGGCGGAACCAGCCCTTTGTGTGGTCCAGAGAGTGGCCCGCGCGCGCCGAGAGGACGCGGCAGTCGTGGGTTTCGGAGAGTCGCTGGAAGCCCGCCACGGCCCCCGGCATGGGCCGCCGCCAGAGATACCGCCCGGGCTCCGTGTACCATGTGAGGTGACGCTTTCCGGTCGTATCGCGACTCTTGCCCCGGCCGCTCCCAGGATTGATGCCGAACGGCGGGCGGCAGAGCACGCCGTCGAGGTCGAACGTCAGCAGCTTCCGGTCGGTCACGAAGGCAATGGTTCACGACCTCCGGCGAGCGGGCAACCCTTTCGCTAAGGCCCCTCCCCCTGCCACACTGGAGTCACACCACGCAGCCATCGGAGGCCGGCCATGACCAGCTCCTACGAACTCATCTCGGAACTTGTCGCTGGCAAGCGGCCCGATGCCGAACTCGTCCGGCCAACTGACATCATGCCCTTCGTGATCGAAAACGACGGCCGGCGCGAGCGCGCGTACGATATCTATTCGCTGCTCCTGAAGGAGCGCATCGTGTTCCTCGGCACGCCGATCGACGCGATGGTGGCCAACGTGATCATTGCCCAGCTCCTCTATCTCGCCCGCGAGGACGACGACAAGGACGTGATGATGTATGTCAACTGCCCCGGGGGCAGCGTCACCGCCGGTCTCGCCATTTACGACACGATGAACCTCATCCGGCCGAACGTGTCGACCGTCTGCATCGGCCTCGCCGCATCAATGGGAACCGTGCTGCTCCTCGCCGGGACGAAGGGAAAGCGCTATGCGCTCCCCAACTCGACGATCCACCTGCACCAGGTGCTCGGCGGCGCACAGGGCCAGGCGCGCGACATCGAGATCCAGGCGCGCGAGACGCTCCGCCTGCAGCGCGTCCTCCGGAACATCATCCAGATAAACACCGGCCAGACCATGGAACGGATCGAGCACGACACGGACCGTGACTTCTGGCTCGACCCGCTCCAGGCGAAGGATTACGGCATCATCGACGAGATCCTCCAGAGCCCGTCGCAGGCGCTCATCGCGGCGAACCAGAGCCCCAACGGGAAGACGCCGTAAGGCATCGCAGCGGATCGGCAGGGAGCGAACGGCTCGCGCCTTGCCTTCGTGGGTCGGGTACCGATGCATCCTCGCTGACGCTCGGGCTAGGATTTTTTCAATTCACGTAGTTCGCGCCGCATTTCGCGGTCGCGTTCGAAGCGCTCGCTGATGTCGCGGGCCGTCGCGAGGGCGCCGATGACGGCGCCGTCAGCGCCGTGGACGATGGCGAAGCTCAACTCCGTGTAGAACTCCGTGCCGTCCGCCTTCTTCGCTTTCGTCGCCAGGGACTGGCCACGGTATTTCGTGTCGCCGGCCTCGAGGGCCTTGTCGTATGCGGTCCAGTGCCTGTCCTGGTAAACCTCGGGAATGATGATGTTGAGGTCCTTGCCCAGGGCATCGGCGGGGGCGAAGCCGAACACGCGCTCGGCGGCGGCATTCCAGTACTGGATGACCCCATCATTGCCCGCAAAGACAACAGCGTCGGGGTTCTGGTCGAGAAGGAGCTGGGGGTCAATCTGCGTGGCGTCCATGCGGATAACCATACTCCGCCGGGCAGCCTGGTCGCTGCTACTCCGGGTCGTCGTAGCCGCAAGCGCAGCCCTTCGGGAGATGCGGCCCCCAGCGTAGGAACTCGGGAGCGAGATCGACGCCGTTCGGCCAGACGGCGGTACGCCCCTCACGATCGAACTTCACCCGGCGGAAGAACTCTATGTCGGCAAGGGGCTCGAACACGCCCCCGCGAGTCACCTCCTTTGCCATGTCTACTTCCCGCGAGAAGCCGTCAGCGAAGGAAACTTCAATCACGAAGTCGCGCAGATACCGGACGCCAGTAACCATGATCTCCCTCGGGTACGGCCTGCCGACCAGTCCCTCGTCATCGTCGTCGACGATGCGCGTGCTCATGGTCAGTTCCGCGGCCGGATCACGTCCGTGCCCATGTACGGGCGCAGGGCTTCGGGGATGACGATGCTGCCGTCGGCCCGCTGGTAGTTCTCCATGAGCGCGATGAGCGTGCGGCCGGGGGCGAGGCCACTGGCGTTGAGCAGATGCGGGCGGCGGACGGCGCCGTCGACGGACGGCCGGTAGCGGATGTTCGCACGCCGCGCCTGGAAGTCGAGGCAGTTGGACGCGCTGCTCACCTCCAGGTACTCTCCCT
>JBKKBS010000257.1:0-7384 GCA_046713815.1 Tepidiformaceae bacterium | reverse complement strand
AAGCGGAGCACGGGGTGCCAGCCTGCCGCCATCAGCCTGGCGAACGTCACGAACACGCGATGTGCCCACAACTTCTCTTCCGCGAAGGGATGGCAGAAGATGAACGGCGTCTTCACCGGCGCGCCCGGTCCGCATTCGTGCAGGACGCCGAACAACTGGCCGTGCGAGCCTCGGAAAAACAGCGGCGTTTCGCGCATGCGTAATCCTTGCGAATGCAATGTTCTCTCCTCGCTCAGCTGGCGACCCGCAGAGCGACAGCAGGACCGGCACGGCACCGCTCAACCGACGTGCTAGGATCCGTGGCGACCTTCGCGACGACTGCGTTCAAGGCTCTTGACCGAGAGCGTCGCGAGCCTGGGCCCCTTCGCGGATCGTCATGATGGACATGCACGGCGCGGTTCCACAGCTCCACGAGTATCTGGAATATTCGGCCCACCGGGCGCCGGACAAGATCGCCCTCGTGTGCGGCGACCAGCGCCTATCTTACGGCGAGATCGATCGACGGGCCAACGGCCTGGCGCATACGCTGGTCGAGCGCGGTATCGAACGTGGCGACCGCGTCGTTGTCTTCGGCGACAACACCATCGACACGGTGGTCGCGTTCTGGGCCGTTCTGAAGGCCAATGCCGTCGTCTCGATTGTCAATCCACTCACGAAGGCGGACAAGCTCCACTACTATCTCCACGACTGCCGCGCAGTCGGTCTGATCACAGATGCGCACCTTCGTGCTGCGTGGGAACAGCCTGCCGCGACGTCGCCGTGGTTGAAGATCACCGTCGTCGGCCCGGGAGATCCGGCCCTGCGGCTGGAGCAGCATGCCCCGCCCGTTCGTCGATCGCTCGACGTCGACCTGGCTGCAATCATCTACACCTCGGGTTCTACAGGCGACCCCAAGGGCGTGATGCTCACGCATCGCAACATGCTTACGGCCGCGACCTCCATTGCGTCCTACCTGGAGATTCATGACGACGAGGTGATCCTGGGCGTCCTGCCGCTGGCCTTCGACTACGGGCTGTACCAGATGATCATGGCGTTCCGCTGCGGCGCACGGCTCGTGCTGGAGCGGTCGTTCGTATTTCCGTCTCAGGTGCTCGATCGAATGGTCCGCGAGGGCGTCACTGGATTCCCAGGCGTGCCGACGATCTTCGCAGTGCTAGCCGAGCTGAAGACGCTCCGCGAGTACGATTTCTCATCGATCCGATACGTGACGAACACGGCGGCTGCCCTGCCAGTCAAGCACATTACGATGCTACGGGAGCTGTTCCCCCAGGCCAGCATTTACTCGATGTATGGGCTCACCGAGTGCAAACGCTGCACCTACCTGCCACCGCGTGACATCGATCGAAAACCTACGAGCGTGGGTATCGCCATCCCCAACACCGAGCTCTGGGTCGTCGACGACAACGATCAGCGCCTCGGTCCAAACCAAGTCGGGCAGTTGGTGGTCCGCGGCGCCACCGTAATGCGCGGCTATTGGGAGAAGCCTGAAGCTACCGCCAAGAAGCTCAAGCCGGGGTTGCTGCCCGGTGAGTCCGTCCTCTACACAGGCGACCTCTGTCGGCTGGACGACGAGGGCTATCTGTACTTCGTCGGCCGCATGGACGACATCATCAAGTCACGTGGAGAAAAGGTGGCGCCGAAGGAAGTAGAGAACGTCCTGTACAACATCACGGGAGTTCGCGACGCCGCTGTGATCGGCGTTCCAGACGAGATCTTGGGTCAGGCGGTCAAAGCCTTCGTGGTCCTCGAGGAGGGCAGCCCGCTGTCGACCAAGGACATTCAGCGCGAGTGCGCGTCCAAGCTCGAGTCCTTCATGGTTCCCAAGATCGTTGAGATCGTCACCGATCTTCCCAAGACCACCACTGGAAAGATCAAGAAAACGGATCTGGCATGACTGCCGACCACGATCAGATCGACGTACGCGAGCGCCTCGCGGTGGGCTGGCAGCGGTTCATGGACATTGAGTTCCAGTGCGGTCCTGGAGCACTCGTGCCCCGCCCCGAGACCGAGTTGCTGGCGCGGACGGCTATCGGCAAGGCCGAACTGGCGAGCGGCCCTCTTTGCGTGGTCGACATGTGCTGCGGAGTCGGCAACCTCGCCTGCGCGCTCGCCCTCACTGTGCCGACGGCCACGCTGTGGGCCGCCGATCTCACCAGCTCCTGCGTGGAGTGGACACGTCGCAATGTCGAGAACCTGGGGCTGAGGGATCGAGTCACGGTGGTGCAGGGGGACTTGTTCGCCGCGCTGGAGGGACACGGACTCGATGGCAGGGTCGATCTCGTGGTGTGCAACCCGCCCTACGTCTCGACCTCGCGTTTGGCTACCGGCCGGGCCGTCCTGCTTCAACATGAACCACGGGAGGCGTTCGACGGTGGACCGTACGGCCTCAGCATCCATCAGCGCGTCGTCGCCGAGGCTCCGCTCTTCCTGAAGCCAGGCGGCTGGCTGCTGATGGAGTTCGGACTCGGACAGGAACGGCAGATCGAGCTTGTCTTTGGCCGCCGCAATCGATTTTCGGCCGCGCAGTTCGAGTGCAATTCGGTCGGAGCGCCACGTGTGGTCGCAGCGCAGTTTCAGCGCTGAGGTCGGCCGACGGTCAAGGCGCCATCCATGAGTGCACGCCTACCCGCGCGGGTGCTGTACTCAGAGGGCAACACAGACGGCACCATCGGCGGCTCGTACTACTCGTTGCTGTATCTACTCGAGGGGCTCGACCGCACGCGCGTGTCACCGCTGCTGGTGCTTCGGGCGGACACGCCATTGATCGATCGGTTCCGGCAAGCCGTAGGCGACGTGAGGATCGTTCCGCGAACGCCGACGTTGACGTTCGGAGAGCGCGCGACGCCGTGGCTGCGATGGGCCCTGCGGCCGGCGCAGCGACTCCTCAACCTGACGCGATTCTGCCTGGCGGTACTGCGCCTGGCTGGCTGGCTTCGCCGCGAACGTATCGATCTCGTGCATTTGAACAATTCGGTGACGAGCAATCACGATTGGATGCTGGCTTCGATGCTCGTGGGAGTGCCCTGCCTGACACACGAGCGCGGCCTCAACGACGAGTATTCGGCAATGGCTCGGTGGTGCGCTCCGCGGCTGGCGGCCATCTTGTGCATCTCGCAAGCGGTCTGTGACAAGCTGGTGGAATGCCACGTAACCAGCGATAACCTGGTGCTGGTGCCCAATGGTCTTGATCCCAAGATCGTGTCGCCAACCCAGCCTGCCGACGAAGTCCGCAGATCGCTCGGCATCGGCCCGGACCGGCGGGTCATCGGCATGGTGGGAAACATTCGTGGGTGGAAAGGACAGGAGATTGTCGTGCGCGCCCTGGCTCTGATCCGCGAACGCGTCCCCGCGGTGACGTGCGTGTTCGTCGGCGAAGCCACCGCCGCCGATGCGGACTATGAGGCGAAGCTCCGAGGGCTCATCGATACGCTGGGCCTCCAGTCGAACGTGATTTTTGCGGGACACTACCGGAACGTCGCCGACCCGTTGAGCATCATGGAGGTCGCGATTCACGCGTCCGTCTCGCCTGAACCGTTCGGACGAGTCCTGCTAGAGGCCATGGCAATGCGACGGCCGGTCGTGGGCAGCCGCGGTGGCGCCGTCACTGAGATCGTGCTCGACGGCGTCACCGGCTTCACCTTCCGGCCTGGAGACGTCGATGATCTGGCTGAAAAAACTGTTCGGCTACTCGTCGATTCTGAACTGGCGAGCCGCCTAGGAGAGGCGGGCTACCGGCGGGTAGAATCCGAGTTCCATGTGACAACGAACATCGCGAGAACGCTATCGGCGTACGGCCAGATCCTTGGCTGGTAGAGTCAGTGGAATTCAGACACAAAGTCTTGAGTCCTGATGACTTTTCTTCTGTAACTGGCGACTCGACTGCCTTGAGCATGGAGTCGTGCGTGTGATGAGCCGCCATATTCCAGCGTGATCGAGCAGTAGACCGGTTCAAGCAATGGAAGTTAACCGCCAGCGACATCGATGCAATTACGGCACTGGTCTTGCATCCAATGTCTGTGTGTCAACGCAGCTCATGCGCCTCCGGCGCCGTTCGACCGCCGGAGCGGTGTGGCTGCTAGTTGCCGCGGTGGGGACATCTGCTCAAACGATCTCGTCGCCGAGTCGCGCCAGCGGCGGGGCCAGTGCCGTTGGTCACGAAGCGGTTGTCACCGCAACCGCGCAGGGTGGATATGACGACGACTTGGCGACGCAGCTGGCGGGTCCGGTCGAAGGCTTGAGTATCAGCGGGTACACGGCGTTCGGCGACCTCGACCTACGCTACGGCTTCACTGGCAGGTCTACCAGTTTCCGAACCGAACTGCGAGGCTACGTCGTCAGCTATCCCGCCTCCGGCCTACGGCCAAGCCTGGGCGGCGAAGTCAGTCTTCAAGGCGGTAAGGCGATCGGGCGGACTCAGGCTTATCTGGGCGGCTCTCTCCGCTATACGCCGTACTACTCCCTCGAGGCGTTTCAGGGCCTGACTACAGCAGACGACGTCAGCGACGTGCCGGAATCTAGCCCGGTCAACGGTATACCGAACGACCGCTCTGCGATCTTTGAGGGCCTCGCCGGCCTGACACGGCAGTGGAGCGTTCAGCATTCGTCGACCGTGCAATTCACCCGAGTGCACCGCGACCGGCAGGGCAACTATGGCAGCGACCTCACCAGTTCTGAGCTGCGGGCGGCGCAGAGTTTTCAAGCGACACGCTCGCTAGTCCTGAGCGGTGCGTACCTGTTCTCACGCACGGATTTCCTGGCTCTCGAAGGCTCATCTGGTGCAGGGGAGATGGAAGTCCAATCAGCCGAGGTGTCCGCGTCGCGGACGATTCGGGTTTCGCCGTCGCGCAGCGTGATCCTCGGAGCCGGCGGGGGCGTGGATCGCGTGTCCGGTACGCTTTCCACCGGGGCTGGCTATCAGTATCTGGCCCCTATTGGTCGCGCATCCTCCCAGATTGACATCGGGAGACGCTGGAGCGTACTCGCGGAGTATCGCCGCAGCGTCGTCCCACTGGACGGTGTAAGTGGCCAGTCGTTTCCATCGAACGCATTCTTCGTGAACGCCGGAGGGCCGTTGGTCGGTCGTCTAAGCTCTGCGTTCAGCGCCGGCTACGCGGGTGGGAGGGCGGGCGCAGACCAGAACAGTCGGTTTCACACCTACAACGTGGCGGCCCAGTTGGACCTCGCAATCAGCCGGCACTTGATGCTCAACGCCTCCTACAATCGATTCGAGTATCAGATCGACGGTCAACAGGAGAATACCGCGGAGCTGCCCGGCTCGCTACGACGCGGGACGTTCCGCGTAGGCCTCACTGCTTCCGCCCCGCTGACGAGGGCTGGACGCCGTAATTTGTCGGGCCCGGCCCGGCGGTGATCCGCCGGTTCCGCCGATGTTGCGGGTCAAGTACGCTCTGAAATGGCTGCTCGCGCAGTTGCTCTACCGATCCGGTGCATTTCACGCCTGGGTGTGCGTATGCCTGCGGAACAAGGCGGTCGTGCTCACATATCACCGCGTTCTCGACGACGACGCACGTCGAGGGACTTGGTCCCACCCAGCCATCGTCGTCAGTCCGGAGTCGTTCAACCGCCAGCTTGTCGAGCTCAAGCGCCTGTTTCGTGTGCTATCGCTGGCGGACTTTGAAGATGCAATCCTGAATAAGGGTTTCCGCGAGCCCAGTTGCCTCATCACGTTTGATGATGGTTGGTGGGATACCTGTGCTCTGGCCTGGCCTGCACTTGAGCGTGTGGGGCTTCCGGCCGCCGTCTTCGTTCCGATGGACTACATCGGGACGGCCGCGACCTTCTGGCAGGAGCGGCTGGGTCATGTGCTGTATACGGTGCTTGAACGATCCAGAACCGATAGTGTGCTGGAAGAACATGCGCGAGTGATTCTGCGGGAGATGCAGTTCGGAGACGTGGCCGTGGGGGGCGAGTCCGGGCACATTCGGGACGAAGTCGTCGCGCGGCTTAGGGATCTCAAGCGAGACGTGACGTTCGACCCGGCGGCTGCCTTGCAAAGGCTCGAAGAACTATTGCCAGAGCTGTTGCCGCTCCAACCGGTCGACCGCTTCATGACGCGGGAAGAGCTGGGCGCGATGGCTACCGGGCATGTCGCCTTCGGCTGTCACGGTGAGAGCCATCGCATTCTCACCAGGCTTCCGCCGGCTGAGGTTCGTCGCGAGGCACAGGCTCCGAAGGCTGAGCTCGAGCGCCTCCTCGGGACACGAGTGACGGCGATGAGCTATCCCAATGGCGGCTGGAACCCGGCCGTGGCGGACGCGATGCGAGAGGCCGGTTACGCGTTGGCCTTTACGATGGACAGCGGCCTGGCCAGGGGAGGAGACGACCCGTTCGCCGTGCGACGCGTCAACATCCACGACGGCGTGGCCGCGAACACGCCGATGTTCGTGGCGCGTGTTCTGGGTTTATTCTGAGATGGTCATATGAATACGCCGCTTCCAGCCGCGCACCACCTACGATCGGCCGCTCGAACCGACGCGCCCAGGCAATCTCACCAACTTTCAGGGGGCGGAATACTCTTTGCCTGCTTCGTTGCAGTGCTGGCGATCGAGTACGGTGCGCTGGCCGCCCTCGTGCCACCTTTGAGGGTGCTGCGTGTCTCCTCAGTGCTGGGATGGGCGGTCACCCTCATCATCCTGTACCAGGTTGGGCTGAAGGCCTTGGGCGAGTACCGGCAGAGCCGGTTGTTGGTATTGATCGTCGTCTGGACAGGTGTCTCGATCCTGTGGGCCGTGGTGCGCACATACGTTCCACTGAACTTTCGGTCGATGTGTGACTACTTCGGCTTGTTTCTCGGGGCGCTTTATCTCGTCGATCGGACTTCGCGGATCATCAAGCTTTCCGTCGTCATGTCGGCAGTGGTCATTCACTTGGTCGTCTGGAATCTCGACTACCTGAACACAGACGTTCGGTTCGGAGCGTTCCACGCGCCGTATTTCATGGGAGATGGAAATGACTTCGCCTGGGGCCTGATCACGCTCATGGCGTTCCCGATTTATCTCTGCTTTTCTACGAACGGTCTGTTGTGTCGATTGTTCGGACTGATGGCGATGACGGCCGGGCTCTTTGGCATCGTGGGCACGCAGTCCCGCGGTGCATTTCTCGCCGTGTTGGCATCGCTCGGATTCTACTGGGTGTTCCTGAGCAAGCACAGGGTCCGCGATTTCGTGATCGCCGCGCTGCTGCTCGTGAGTGCGATGGCAGTGGCGCCATCAGGCTACGTGAGTCGCATGCAGACGATCCAAGATTATTCGGATGACTCGTCAGCTCAGGGACGGCTGCGTGCGTGGGGCTCGGCAATCAAGATGGCCCTCGACTATCCTCTGGGGGTCGGCGCGGGCAACTTCAGCTCGGCCTACGGCCGCTT
>JBKKBS010000256.1:0-2668 GCA_046713815.1 Tepidiformaceae bacterium | reverse complement strand
CAGTTGTGCCGCAGTGGCGCCCTCCGCCATCGTCCCCACGCGCCGCAACGAGTAGGTGTAGTTCGCATGCATCTCCGCTTCCGTCACCACGCCCCAATCCTACCCCTTGGCGATCTTGGCGGTTCGATCCCGCATACTGTCTGCATTGCAGGAGGCAGGTCCCATGGATGACCCCAAGCCCGAATCCGGGGCACATATCAGTAGCGCGCGCGTGAGCAAGCGCCCTGGTGCCGCCTCCGGCAACGCTGCCAATGTCCTGCACAAGGAGACCCCCGATGGATGACCCCAAGCCCGAGTCCGTCAAGAAGATGTGGAACTACGCCGAGAAATTCGCGGAGAAATCCGGCACCCACCTCCACCCCGACCGCCTGATCACCGAGGGCGTCGTCCTTGGCCTCGCCGACAACATCGACAAATTCGGGCGACCCCTCTGCCCGTGCAACTTCTATCCGACGAAGGACGAAAACGGAAACTGGCCCGACGACCTCTACCTCCCCCGCGAGGAGGAGGTGAAACGCCGCACCTGGATATGCGCCTGCGACGAAATGCAGATCTACAAGTACTGCCACTGCCTCCTCTTCGTGAACAAAGAGGGCATGCCCATCACCGAGCACCTGCCCGAGGGCCACGAAGGCCTCGAGATCTACGGCGTCGTATCCGACCCCACCCCCGACAAGGGCCGCGCCCTTGGCAAAGCCCTGGCCAAGAAGGAAGCCGCGGCGGAGTAGAGAAACCCCGTGACCGAACGCCAAACTCCTTGCCAGGACTCGTTCGGGACGGTCTCCGCGACTCTCGACATCGTCTCCCCCTCTCAACGAGCCCGTGGAGAGGGGGCCGGGGGGTGAGGTGCCCGCCCGCAGCGATCTCGTCGCCCTTGCCTTTGCGGCGACCATCTGCGGCCTGTTGCTCGCCGCTCTGCGAACCTCAGTGCTCCCGTGGCTCGGCATCGTGATCTTCGGTTCGCTGCCTTTCGTACCGCTTGCGGCCGCCGTTACCTCGGGGCCGCCGCATTCGTTTCGCAGCCGCTTCCAATCCCGTGGCGGCGCCGCCGTCGTCGGCATGGCCATCGCGTTCGCCTTATTCGGCGACAGCTGCGACATCGGTCCCCTGGGCCTTATCCTCGGCGTTCTCTGGGCCGTCGCCTTCTCCGCGCTCGCCGTCCTGATCGTTGTGGTGGGACACATCCTGCTGGCACGCGCCGATCAGTAGAAGTCGCTTACATACGCAAGGCACAGCGAGTCGACCTTTCCCCGCTGCTCACTTGCCGCGTTCTATCTTTGCCATACGGCAAAATCGGAAATTGACAATTGGAAATTGGAAATCCCCCCATGAACCACCACCAACGCTACCTCATCGAAGAGTTCGCGGACGAGTACCACGAACGCCAGATGTCCCGTCGCGACCTCATCCGGCGCGCCGTGCTCATCATGGGGAGCGTGCCCGCGGGGCTCTCAGCGCTGGCGGCGGTCGGCTGTGGCGGCGATGACGATTCCGATACCGCCGAAGCCACGCAGGCGCTGGCCACGACGGCCACCGCGGCGACGACGGCGACCGTCCTCGCCTCACCGTCTCCGGCTGCTTCAACCACCGCGTCGGCGGGCGCGCCGCGCACGAGCGATGTGCGCTTCAAAGGCCCTGGCTCAGACCTTGTGGGCTACATCGCGCAGCCCGCGCAGGCAGGCACATACCCGGGCATCGTCATCATTCATGAGAACCGCGGCCTGACCGAACACTTCAAGGATCTCTCCCGCCGCTACGCAAACGTAGGCTTCGTGGCGTTGGCCGTCGACCTCGTCTCACGCCAGGGCGGCTCGAAGACTGATGCGGCAGCGAATACGGGCGCCCTGGGCAGTGCGAAAATCGAGGATCTCGTCGCGGATATGAATGCGTATGTCGACCACCTCAAGACGCTTGACGGCGTGAAGCCAGGTGGCGTGGGTGTCACCGGGTTCTGTTTCGGCGGCGGCTACACCTTCGAGACGGCCGTCGCGAGTCCCGACGTCAAGGCCGCGGTGCCCTATTACGGCACCTGCCGCGTCATCGATCAGCTACCCACATCGAAAGCCGCGATCCTCGCGATGTATGGCGCCAACGACACGCGCATCACCTCCCAGGCGGAGCAGGTGCGTGCTGCACTGGCGAAGTCGGGCCGACCGTACGGCGTCGAGATCTACGCTAACGCCAACCACGCCTTTTTCAACGACACCGGCTCCAGTTACAACGAGACCGCCGCCAAGGACGCGTGGGCGAAGACCCTGGCCTGGTTCCGCCAGCACGTCTAGCTGGCGCGACGCCGATCGTGGACTTTGGCACGCATTGCCTTGGCGCGGTAGAGCGACTGGTCGGCTTCGTGGAGCAGCTCTTCAGCCTCCATACCCCTCGCGAACCGCGCGACCCCGACAGATCCCATAAGCCGGACGCTGGACCCCCTGTCAACCAGGAACGGGGCGGCCTTCAGACCGGCACGAAGCGATGTGGCGAGCGCATCCTCTTTGGTTGCATGGACACCGGGGGCTATGACGGAGAATTCATCCCCGCCCGTGCGCGCCACAATAGCGCCGTCTCCGGCCGCCCGTGCGAGCGCGGACGCGGCAACACGGATCGCGAAGTCTCCCGCAGAGTGACCGAGACTGTCGTTGATCCGCTTGAAATCGTCCAGGTCCACGAC
>JBKKBS010000255.1:0-2596 GCA_046713815.1 Tepidiformaceae bacterium | reverse complement strand
CGGCCTCGGTGGGCAGGCTGAGGGCTTCGTCCATCGAGTTCGTATGCAGCGACTGCGTGCCGCCAAGCACCGCCGCCAGGGCTTGCACGGCCGTGCGCACGATGTTGTTCTCGGGCTGCTGCGCCGTCAGCGTGGCGCCGCCGGTCTGGGTGTGGAAGCGCAGCATCTGCGAGCGTGGGCTCCTGGCGTTGAAGCGTTCCTTCATGATCCTCGCCCAGAGGCGGCGCGCCGCCCGGAACTTCGCCACCTCTTCGAGGAAGTTGCTGTGGCAGGCGAAGAAGAAGCTCAACCGCCCGGCAAAGTCGTCCACATCGAGGCCCGCGTCGATCGCCGCCTGGACGTAGGCGATGCCGTCCGCGAGCGTGAACCCGATCTCCTGCGCGGCCGTGCTCCCGGCCTCGCGAATGTGGTAGCCGGAGATGGAGATCGTGTTCCATTGGGGCACGCTCTTGTTGCAGTAGCTGAAGATGTCCGTGATCAGGCGCATGCTTGGGCGCGGCGGGTAGATGTACGTCCCACGGGTGATGTATTCCTTGAGGATGTCGTTCTGGACCGTGCCACCGAGCCTCTCCGGGGCGACGCCTTGCTGCTTGCCGACGGCCACGTAGAGCGCGAGCAGGACGCCGGCCGTCGAATTAATCGTCATCGAGGTGGTGACCCGGTCCAGGGGTATGTCCTTGAAGAGCGTCTGCATGTCCTCGATCGAGTCGATCGCGACGCCTACCTTGCCTACTTCGCCCGCCGCCATGGGGTCGTCGGAGTCGTAGCCGATCTGCGTGGGCAGGTCGAATGCGACGGAGAGGCCGGTCTGGCCCTGGCCGAGGAGGTAGCGGTAGCGCTGGTTCGACTCCTCGGCGGTGCCGAAGCCGGCGTACTGGCGCATCGTCCAGAAGCGGCCACGGTACATCGTGGGCTGGATGCCGCGCGTGAAAGGGAACTCGCCGGGCATGCCGAGCTCGGTGGCGGGGTCGAAGCCGTTGAGGTCGTCGGGCGTGTAAATGGGCTCGATCGGCATCTTGCCCGTGGTCTCGAAGGCGTCCGTGCGCTCCGGCGCCTTTGCGAGGGCCTTCGCGTAGGTGCTTTGCAGCCAATCGCGCTTGGTGGTGGCCATAACGAAGCGACTCCCGCGAAGAAAACGGGCTTCGCACGCCCGCCTGCTCAATGTCCGAAGTATAGAATCAGGCTCCCGAACTGGCTATCGGCGAGCTTCGTAGCAGGCCCACCGGGGTACTCGAATGGTGTCTGCTCGTTGATCAGGACTGGACGAGGGGGCCGTCAAGGTAGTGCGGCGGCGTGGGCTTTGGGCTGCCACCGCGTGGTTCCTGGGTGATCCAGATTTCGCTGTACTGGGCGATGTCCCCGGGAAGTTCAACGGCTACGATCGCGCGGCCGTTCTCATCGACCGAGAAGACGGCGGCGCTGTCGCGGCTCTTATCGGGGCGCGCAAACCAGAACTGGTACTGGTGATCGGCCTCCGGCTGAGGCAGGCCCGAGACGACGAGGTCGCCCCCGCGCATGTCGTTGCGAAGGTAGAGGCGGCCGCTGGCGCCGGGCGCGGCATCGGTGTTGTTCAAGCCGGAGACGATGCTCCGCGCGAGCAGTTCGACCTCGGGGTCGCGCGCTCGCGAGTCGTCGCCGCGGAACTGCAGCGCGAGATTCCAAACGAGAAGCCCGGCGACGGCCGCGGCGGCAACCGCCCAACGGGCCGCGGGGAGCCACGCGGGCCGCGCGCCGGAGCTTCGACGCGACGCGAGGGGGATGGGCGCGACACTCATCGGGCCGTCGTCGGGTGCGACGCGGGAGGCGCGGGCGCGGGCGAGCAGCCTGGCCTTCGCACCCTGTGGCGACGCCTGGGGCGCCAGTCCACGCGACAAGAGTTCTCTCGCGGCGAGATACTCGACGACCAGCGCGGCGCACTGCTCGCATTCGTTAAGGTGGCGTTCGAAGGCGTCGCGGTCCGGCGGCGAGAGCGCGCCAGCGGCATAAGCCGCGGCGTCATCATGGTTCTGGTTGGTTTCCGCGTTCATCTTTGGCTGGTCCCGGGTGGATGAGCGGGGTCCGGCTGGGGCATGAGCACCTTCAAACGCTCCATGCCATCGCGGATGCGGCTCTTGACGGTGCCGAGCGGCGCACCGGTACGTTGGGCGATCTCGGCCTGGGTGAGACCCAAGAAGAACGCCAGCTCAATGGCCTCGCGCTGGACGGAAGGGACCTGGTGGAGGGCTTCCACGATGGCGAGGTGGTCCACCGTCTGCTGGCTTGTATCCGGCTGCGACCCGGTATAGCGGTGCGCGTCTTCGGGGATCGATGTCTGTTCGCGCAGGCGGGCCTGGTGCTGGCGGCTCCTGAGCACGTCGATGGCGCGGTTGCGCGCGATGCCAATGAGCCACGCGGGCACACTCCCGCGCCCCGCGTGGTAGCGTTCGGCCCCCTGCCAGCAGCGTAGCAATGTGTCCTGCATGATCTCCTCCGCCAACGCCGGGTCGCCTACAATCCGCGACGCAAGGGTGAAAATCAACCCTCCGTAGCGGTCATACAGCGTCTCAAGCGCCTGCTCGTCTCGATCAACGATCCCTACTAGCAAGGCCTGGTCGGT
>JBKKBS010000254.1:0-3087 GCA_046713815.1 Tepidiformaceae bacterium | reverse complement strand
TGGCGGACGTGCGCATCGCCTCACGCGAAGCGCGCTTCACGACCACGTTCCTGAAGCGCGGGCTGGTCGCCGAGCACGGCACTTCCTGGATACTGCCGCGCCTGTTGGGGCCGGGGCGCGCCCTCGACCTCCTCTGGACGAGCCGTATGGTGGACGCGGACGAGGCGGAGCGCATCGGGCTGGTGGAGTACGTCGTCGAGCCTGATGAGCTGCTGCCCTTCGCGCGCAGCTATATCGAGACGATCACGCGGGATGCGTCCCCGTCGTCCGTGGCGGACACCAAGCGGCTGGTGTACGGACACATGGGCGTGGGCTACCGTGAGGCGCTGGTGGAGGCGGACCGGGCCACCTGGGACGCAGTCGCGCGCCCCGACGCCCGCGAGGGGGCGCAGGCGTTGCTCGAACGCCGCGCGCCGAAATTCGAACGGCTCGGTTCGGGCCAGTAACAGACGGAGGGATGCATGAAGGGTCTACCAGTCGGCATGCACGTCGTGGGTGCGAACGCGCGCGACATCGTGGACGGCATCGTGGCGGCGGAGGAGGCGGGGCTCGATGCGGTCTGGATGACGAGCGGCGGCGTAGCGCCAGACCCGCTCGCGGTGTTCGCGGCGGCGGCGATGAAGACGGACCGTATCCTTTTCGGGACGTCGATCATCCCGACGTTCCCGCGCCACCCGCTGGCGTTGGCTCAGGGAGCGGTTGCGGTCGACCAGCTCGCGCCGGGCCGACTGCGGCTGGGCGTGGGGCCGAGCCACAAGCCGGCGATGGAAGGCACGTGGGGCATCCCCTTCGAGCGTCCGCTGGAGCATTTGCGGGAATACCTGACGGTGCTGCGTGCCATCCTCCAGGAGGGCGCGGTCGACTTCACCGGCAAGCGCATGGGGGCGCATGCGCGCATTGGCGCGCCGACGGGCGCGAAGGTCATGGCCTCGGCGCTGCGAGAGAACGGCTTCAGGCTCTGCGGCGAGCTGGCGGAGGGCGCGATCTCGTGGGTCTGCCCGCTGCCCTACCTGCGCGATGTGGCCGTGCCCGCGATCAAGGAGGGTGCGGCGAAGGCGGGCCGCGAAGCGCCGCCATTGATTGCGCATGTGCCCGTCTGCGTGTCGACGGACCTCGACGCCGTGCGTGAGGGCGCGCGCAAGCAGCTCGGGCTGTATCCGCGCGTGCCGTTCTACTCCCAGATGTTCCAGGACGCGGGCTTCCCCGAGGCGAAGGACGGCGAGATGTCGGACCGCATGATCGACGCGCTCGTCGTACACGGTGACGCGGAGGCGGTGAAGGAGCGACTGCGCGGCGTCGGAGCGTACGGCGCGGGCGAACTCCTAGCGATGCCGATCGTGCCGCCCGGCGACGATGTTGCGATCGCGCGGACGCGTGCGGCGTTGGGGGAACTGGCACGGGAATAGGCCCAGATCGCGGCGGGGTATCAGGGCTGCCAGCGGCCCCCCAGGGCTGCGCGGTCGAGCGGTCCGAACCGTGCGGTATCGTAGTGAAGCTGGCCGTCGTCCCACCCATAAATAGAGAATTGGATGTCCTGTCCGCCGTTGATGAGCCGGTAGTCGAAGTCACCGGGCGTGTCGGGTGACTGCCGGACGGGTTGGCCGGAGAAGGGATTGATGGGCCATTCGCCTGGCGCGATAACGCCCGAGAGCGTGGTGATGTCCAGCATGCGCGGGTACGTCCCGTACGTTTCGCGATAGTCGGCGACCGCTGTCAGGAGCGTTTGACCTGCCATCTCCGCTTCGAATCCGAGCCGTGCGGCGTCTTCCACATGCATGCTCTCAACCGTCGCCGGGATGGCTACGGGGGTTGCGTAATCGAACGTGAAAACCGACGAGGGGAAGTTCGCGTTGGCGGAGGTGAGTTCCGTTTGAAGCACCCTGTGGTTCTCTCGGTCGATCCAGAATCGAAGGCGAGCAGCCCCGAGCCACTCGCGAAGGAAGGCTTCGTCCGGGTGTTCGATGGCCGGAGGCAGCCGGACCACGTATTTGTCAAAGTCCAGCTCTGCGGCAATCACGGTCGCACGCCGGCCAGCGACGGTATCGGCGGTCTCGATCCGGGCATTCTTCGCGACGGGAAGCAGCGTGCGCGGGTCGCTAATCAGCATGCCCGTGAATGAGAGAGCGCCCTCGCCTGAGCGCCACCGCTGGCCCGCGCTGGACACGTAGCCTTTGCCATCGAGGATGAGGTTGTAAGGCCAGTCGTCGTGTCCCTTGGAGTTGGAGCGCTTGACCGCGTCCGGCGGGGCGTATTCGGTCACGATGGGCGGAGGACAAAGCGGACAGTCCGAAATCGTGTGGGAGAACGATTCCATCGCCATTGCCTCGCTGGCCGCCGAGAGGATATCCCCGGGCGATGCGCGGTCATCCCCGCCGCAGGCGACCAGGATAGAGGCTGCGACAAACGGGATAAACCGTACCGTTCGCATAGCAGAATGATACTCGCTCCCACGAAGCCCGCGCCCGCGGAGGGGCGCAGCTACCGGACGCGGACGCGTGCGACGACATCGTTCGCTGGGACGACGTCGGTTTCGCCGGTGGCACGGTTGCGAAGTTCGAGGCCGCCTTTTTCCAGCGAGCGGGGGCTCACGGTGATGCGCCAGGGGATGCCGAGGAGGTCGGCGTCCTTGAACTTGATTCCGGCGGAGTCTGCACGGTCGTCGATGAGGACGGAGCGTCCGGCGGCTTCGAGGTCGCGTTCGAGCTGGGCGAGCGCGGCCTGCACGGGCTCCTGGTCGAGGTTGAGGGCGACGATGTGGACATCGTAGGGAGCGACCTCGGCGGGCCAGCGGATGCCGTCCTTATCGTGGTTGGCTTCGATGCAGGCGGCCATGAGGCGCTCGACGCCGATGCCGTAGCAGCCCATGACGGTGAGCTGGCGCTCGCCCTGCTCGTCGAGGTAGTCGACGTCGAACGCCTCGGAGTACAACGTTCCGAGCTTGAAGACATGGCCCATCTCCATGCCGCGCTTGACTTCGAGGGCTGAGCCGCAGGTCGCGCAGGCGTCGCCGCCGCGCGCAAGGGCAATGTCGGCGACGAGGTCGGCCTGCCAGTCGCGCGCGTAGTTCGTGTTGAGGAGGTGGTAGTC
>JBKKBS010000253.1:0-3900 GCA_046713815.1 Tepidiformaceae bacterium | reverse complement strand
GGCACCTGCTACGTCGAGTTCGGCGGTGGCCAGGTGGGTCGTGTCGACGCCGACTTCCTCGGCGGACCATCCCCGACGGCGCCGTTCAGGAGTCCCTCGCCGCAAACCGCGGCGGAAAAGAAGGCGTTCGCCTCCACCCGCCGCCAGCGCTGGTTCGGGACGGCCGTTTGACATCATGGGGTCGTTCGCTGGACGGGAGCACTCCAGCGTGGCGTGCGCACTGGTGGTGCCCACCGCCGTTACTAGGAGTCCGGAGATGCACGCGTAGTGAGCTGTCCGCTTTCCAGTCGATAACGCGCACTTTCAGGCGGGTCGGCCCTCGCCAAGTGTAGGGCAGTTTTGCCGCCACGATCGGGCTGTGGCGTGTTGTTCCAGATGTTGCTGGCGAGCCCGACGATCTCGTTCGCCACTTCCTCGCCGGCCACGGAATCGGCTAGGTCTAGCACATACTGGTAAAACTCCATGAATCTTTTCTCTAGAAGGTGTTCCAGCACTCGCGCTGACCAATCACCCGGGCTCGCGATCAGGCCCGGCTAAAGGAAGTGTCGGTGCCACGGGAGGAACGCAGGGCCGCGATGAATCCCGTGATTGAAGTGTTGTTCGTGTTCGCTTGCGTAAGCGCTGATCACCCCTCGGCTATGTACTTCGTTGAGGGCGGCAGCGAGTCGGTCACGCTCCTCGACGGAGAGATCCATGAAGTCCTTGCGACAGCGCATGGCACTCACCTCCCCTCTTCGTGGGATTGTTTCGCCAAGTAGTGAGCAACCGCCTCCAAGACGCTCGGTTGCGGCGGCGCATATGCGTCGTCCATGAGCGTGTACCCGTCGTCGGTGACGAAGTACCGCAGTCGCCGACCATCGACCCGAAGTTCTTCGTGCCCCTTGGACCGACGTACTTCGACGGCGTGTCCACCGATGTCGGAGGGACTCGACTTCCTCGGGGAGGACCTTCTCTTCGTCCATGGATCCACACCTCTTGTGTGATTCGGCAGTCAAGCCCGTCGAATACGGGCTCCCGTGCGTAGTCGGCACAATGATCGGGACGCGTGCCATTCCCGATGGCGCGACGGCAACGGTTGATGGAGGGGCGGGAACCGTGAGGATAGGAAGCTGAGGGCCGCAGACAGGAACCTGGTGGGCTGCTACCGCGAATTGCACAACCGCACGGCTGCCTCGTGTTTGTGCTCGATGACGCGATTCCTGCCGTGCGAATCACGCCACCTCGCGGGTTTCAGAGCGATGCCCCGGTGAGTTACGCCGGCGGAGTGGCCGCAAGCGACACGCCGATGCGGATGTTCGTCTGGCACCGCGGCTCGGCCCTTCGCGGCGCTCGCCTACCCCAGCCGCAGGAGATCGAGGTAAAGGGCCTGCGTTTGCGGAGCAGGGTCCACGCCAAGTTCAGCCGCGAGGAAGGCGCGGCATTCGGCATAGGTGCGCAGGGCCTCGGCGCGGTTGCCCGCGGCGGAGTGGGCACGCATGAGTCGCTGATACCCGGTGTCGCGATACGGTTCGAGGGTGCGGGCCTCTTCCGCCGCCTGGACCGCCATCGCTGAATCGCCGGTGGCAAGCGCAGCGTCGGAGAGGGCCTCCAGTGAGCGCACCCGGAGCTGGCGGAGGGCCGTGCGTTCGCGCTCGATCCAGGGGGCGTCCTCGCCGCCTAGAATTGACAGCCGAGTGATGGCCACGGCGACAACGGAGGAAGCCAAGGCAGATGCCGTGTCGTTGTTGCGCAGTGCGCCTTCCGCTGCGTCGACAGCAGCGATCGCTTGCTCGCGGTCGACCGTAGCATCGGGCGGGAGACGCAGATGGTAACCGCCGGCGGTTCTTTCGATGGTAGGGCCAGAGGGAACCATAACAGGGAGACACCGCAACTTGCTGACCAGCGCGCTCAGGGCGCCGCTCCAAGCGGGTGGCAGATCTTCACCCCAGACCGCGTCCGCGAGTTCTTCCCGCGAAACGGGGCGCTCCCGGTTGAGGGCGAGAAAGGCGAACGCGCGGCGGCCCTGGCGGCCGGGAAAGCGCGACTCATCGACGAGTTGGCCGTGGGATTCAATCAGGACTTTGCCCAGCAGATAGACGCGCGCCGGAGAACCTGCCAAGGTAACCCCAAACCCCTGCCAATAAGTTCGCAACCGTGAGCAGCCAGTATAGGCCACGGGTAAGGGCCATGACAAAGGTCGTGCACTGTCCCTGTGGAGTGGTTATCCGAGGCGACGCGGAAGCGCAGGTCATCGCCGAGGCGCAAAGGCACGCCAGGGAAGTCCACGGTGTAGAGCTCAGCCGAGACCAGGCTCTTGCCATGGTGCGGCCGGAATAAGCCGGCGGCCGGGAGTAGTACGTTCATGGCGCTGGTACTGAAGTGTGACGACATCGTGCCGGGTTGCGCGGAGGAAATTCGCGCGAACACGGAAGAAGAAGTCATGCGCGATGCCGCGGAGCATGCCCGCCAGGCGCATGGCCTCAAGGAGATCGACGCGGCCACCGTCGCGAAGGTGAAGGCGGCCATTCGGAACAGTTAGTCGCGCGCACCGAGCGGTTGCCGCCGCGCATGGGATAAGTAGGGAGGTTTCGCTGATGGAAGCGCGGCCTAGGAGCCTGTCCGTTTAGTCGGAACGAACGCAGTTATGTGCGAAAGGGGGGGTCGCTGAATGTTCTCCCCGCCCTCGTTTCGCGCCCGTACGCCCTTCTGCGAAGCGGCTACGCCTGCCCTGAGGTGCTCGTCTCCACGGAGTGGTTCGCGCAGCATCTCGACAACCCCAACGTCCGGATCATCGAATCGAACGAGGATCCGCTGATCTATCCGTCGGGCCACATCCCCGGCTCAGTCCAGGTCGACTGGGCTGCACCTGCGAGTACAAGTGCCCATGAATCTCTGCGAAGGAGCGTCTTATGATGACCGCAACCGCCCCATATAGCCTTGAGACGTCACTGATCGAGCGCTGCGCCGAGCGCGCGCCTACCTACGACCGCGAGAATCGGTTCTTCCAGCAAGACTGGGACGAGCTGAAGGCCGCCGGTTTCCTCACCGCCAACGTGCCCGCCGACCTCGGTGGCAAGGGCCTCTCGCTGCCCGAATATTGCCGCGAGCTCTAGCGCCTGGCCGAGCGCGCACCGGCCACTGCCCTCGCCGTGAACATGCACATGTACTGGACCGGGACGGCCGCCGAGATGCGCCGCTTGGGCGACCCTTCCCTCGAGTGGGTGTTGCGCGAGGCCGTCGCCGGAGAAGTCTTCGCCGCCGGCCATGCCGAGACCGGTAACGACCTGCCGATCTTCCTCTCGACCGCTCGCGCCGAACGCGTCGATGGCGGCTACAAGGTCTCTGGCCACAAGATGTTCGGCAGCCTCACACCCGTGTGGACGCGCCTCGGGCTCCACGCCATGGACAGCAATGACGCCAAGGGCCCCCAGATCATCCACGCCTTCATGCCCCGCAACACCGACGGCTACACGATCAAGGAGACCTGGGACACGCTCGGCATGCGCGCCACCAGGAGCGACGACACGATCCTCGATGGCGCCTTCGTCCCCGACCGCTACATCGGCCGCATCGTGCCCGCCGGTGGTGCCGACCTGTTCGTCCTCTGCCTGTTTGCGGCGGCACTGAGCGGCATCACCGCGGTCTACCTGGGCATCGCCCACCGGACGATGGCGCTCGCCGTCGCGACCGCCGGGAAGCGGACTTCGATCGCGCTGACGCGGCCGCTGGCCTACCACCCTGAGGTGCAGCACGAAATCGCCGAGATGAGGCTCCGCCTGGAAGCCATCGACGCGCAGTTCGACCGCCTCGTCAACGACTGGCAGAACAACGTCGACCACGGGGGCGAGTGGCCCCTGAAGATCGTCGCCACGAAGCACAACGTAGTCGAAGGCGCCAAGGAGATCGTCGACCGGGCGATGA